>NZ_JBLWEN010000048.1:0-48213 GCF_048287415.1 Candidatus Electronema sp. JM | reverse complement strand
CAATCCGATTGAAAATAAATGGGCACAAGCAAAAGCCCGCAGAAGAAAACTTGGCTGTTCTGTTGATGATCTCTTTCAGCAGCTTGACCTGTAGTCAATTTATTATGCTACAGCTATAGCGGTCAATCTGAAAATCGCTGATCTGCCCAAGGGCGCAGGCTGGATCGGCCTGTACGGCGTGGCCCTGCTCTGCGGCATCGGCTTCACCATGAGCCTTTTCATCGGCTCTCTGGCCTTCCAAGGCGGCAGCGCGGCAGCAGGCTTTGACGAGCGCGTGGGCATCATCGCCGGTTCGCTGCTCTCCGGGCTGACTGGCTATCTGCTGCTTTATTTCACGATCAAAAGAAGAAATTGACCGCTGCGCCGTTTTGCGGCATTCTCCTCTGCTTGACAGGCGGGATATGACAGTTTGCGCTATGATGGCAGCGGCAAATTTTCAACGGCTGTCTGTCCCGACAGCGCATTTTCTGCGCCATCGCCCTTGACGAAGAGCTGTTCATTGATTAATACTACAGGATTAACGCGAGAGTGGCGGAACTGGCAGACGCACTGGACTTAGGATCCAGCGCACGTAGTGCATAGGGGTTCGACCCCCCTCTCTCGCACCAACCCTTTGAAAACACACGGTCCCATATTCAGGAGACGGGCGGCATGAAGCTGATGCGCCTGCCTGGATTGAGATAACTTCTGCCCAGGGCAGGCAATCCGAACCGAGGAATTTGAGTCGATGGAAATAGCAGTCGAAGAACTGAGCGAACTGACCCGCAAGCTCACCGTCACCGTGCCTGCGGACGCGGTGCGGAAGGAGATGGACAAGGCCTACGGCAAACTGCAAAAAGAAGTGCATCTCAAGGGATTCCGTAAGGGCAAGGCTCCAATGTCCATATTGGAGAAGAACTACGGCGACCGGGTGAAGGCCGAGACAGCGGAGCAGCTCGTGCAGGAGAGCTATTTTGATGCAATCGAGGAGAAAGGGCTGGACGTGGTTGTGCATCCTGAAATCCGCGAGACCCGTTTTGCCGAGGACGGCTCTTTTGTGTATGTCGCCTTGGTGGATGTGAAGCCGGTTTTCGAGATCAGCCAGTACAAGGGTTTGGAGATTGAGAAGCCTGCGGTGAACGTGACCGAGGCGGATGTTGACCGCAAGATTGAGGAGCTGCGCCGCAAGCACGCGGTGCTGCGCACTGCCGACGACGAGCACGGCGTGGCCTTGGATGACATCGTCATTGTGGATTTCCAAGGTTTCCACAATGAGAAGGCGATGAAGGAAGTCCACAACGAGAACTACTCGATTGATGTGGGCACCAAGCGGCTCGGCGCGGAGTTCGAGGAGCAGCTCATCGGCCTGAAGAAAGGCGAATCCGCTCTGTATGAGACCGACTTCCCGGCTGATTACCCGAACCCGGTCATGGCGGGCAAGAAGATCGAATTCAAGGTGGATGTGAAGGAGATCAAAGAGCGGGTCAAACCGGCTGCGGATGACGAGTTCGCCAAGGATGTGGACGCGAAATACAGCACTTTGGCCGAGCTGCGGGCAGGCATTGCCGACGAGCTGAAGACACAGCGCGAGGCTGCTCTTGAGGGCGATCTGGCTGACCGGGTCATGCAGAAGCTGATCAGCATGAATGAATTTCCGGTGCCGGAGCGGGCGGTTGCCTACGAGGTGGAGGAGATGATCAACCAGACCGAGGAGCGGCTGAAACGCGCCGGTCTGACTTTGGAAACCGCTGGCATCAAGCGCGACGAGCTGGCCAAGCAGAACCGCGAGGCCGCCGTGAAGCGGGTGAAAGGCGATTTCCTCCTGAAGAAGGTGGCCGAGCTGGAGGAGATCAAGCTGGCGGACGAGGACATCGAGCGCGGCTACAAGCGCATCGCCATGCAGTACAAGATGACGGTGCCGGAGGTGAAGCAGTATTTCCAGCGGCGCGAGGAGATCATGCCCTTCTTGGCCGAGCTGCTGAATGAAAAAATCCTGCGCTTCCTGCTGGATGCGGCAGTCATCACTGAAGCGGCGGCAGAACCGGAGCCGGAAACGGCGGCTGAGACAGCGGCATAAACAGACCCTTTCTTTTGAGAGACAGCCGGACAGACTTCATGCGCTGTCCGGTTTTTTTGTTTGAGGAGCAATCATGAATCTCGTCCCTATGGTGGTTGAGCAGAGTCCGCGCGGCGAGCGGGCTTTTGACATTTATTCCCGTCTGCTCCGGGAGCGCATCGTTTTTCTCGGCACGCCGGTCACTGACGACGTGGCCAGCGTGATCGTCGCCCAGCTGCTCTTTCTGGAGGCTGACGACCCGGACAAGGACATCACCTTCTACATCAACTCGCCCGGCGGCTCGGTCACCGCAGGCATGGCCATCTACGACACCATGCAGTACATCCGCTGCGACGTGGCCACACTCTGCATGGGCCAAGCGGCCTCGATGGGCGCGTTCCTGCTGGCCGCAGGCGCGGCGGGCAAACGTTACGCCCTGCCCAACTCGCGGATCATGATTCATCAGCCGATGGGCGGTTATCAGGGCCAGGCCACGGACATTGAGATTCACGCCAAGGAAATCCTGCGGATGCGGGCTGATCTCAACAGCATCCTCGCCAAGCACACGGGCAAGCCGGTCAAGCAGATTGAGCAGGACACTGAGCGCGACAACTTCATGACCGCGCTGGAGGCGAAGAACTACGGCCTGATCGACAAGGTGCTGGAACGCCGGGAGGAAGGCGGCAAGAAGGAGGCTAAAGGATGAGCGGGGAACTGACCGGCGGCTCCGGCTCGCGGGCCTGCTCCTTCTGCGGCAGGGATGAGGCCGAGGTGGCCCGGCTGATTGCCGGCCCTGATGTCTATATTTGCAGCGAGTGCGTGGAAATCTGCAACGGCATGATTCATGAGCCTGCGGAAGGCGAAGCGGCCAAGACGGTCGAACCGCCCCGCCTGCTCAAGCCGAAGGAAATTCACGCCCATCTGGATGATTACGTCATCGGCCAAGATTTCGCCAAACGGGTGCTGGCTGTCGCGGTGCATAATCATTACAAGCGGATCAGCTCCCGCGCCGCCGGTGCGGACGCGGTAGAAATCCAGAAGTCGAACATCGTCCTCATCGGCCCGACCGGCAGCGGCAAGACCCTGCTCGCGCAGACCTTGGCCCGCATCCTCAACGTGCCCTTCAGCATCGCCGATGCGACCACGCTGACTGAGGCCGGTTATGTCGGCGACGACGTGGAGACGATTCTGGTCGGCCTGCTTCAGGCGGCGGATTACGACGTGGAGCGGGCGCAGCGCGGCATCGTTTATATTGACGAAATTGACAAAATCGCCCGCAAATCCGACTCGCCCTCGCTGACCCGCGACGTGTCCGGCGAAGGCGTGCAGCAGGCTCTGCTGAAGATGATCGAGGGCACCACCGCCTCGGTGCCGCCTAAAGGCGGGCGCAAGCATCCGCAGCAGGATCTGATCAAGATTGACACCACCAACATTTTGTTCATTGTCGGCGGGGCCTTCGTCGGCTTGGACAAGGTGATCAAGCGGCGTGGCGGCAAAAAATCCATCGGCTTCGGCGCGAAAATCCGTTTGGACGAGGAGCGGAGCGAAGGCGATCTGCTGGCTGAGGTGCAGCCGGAAGACCTGCTCAAGTTCGGCCTGATCCCGGAACTGGTGGGCCGTCTGCCGGTGATCGCGCCGATGCGCGAGCTGCGCGAGGAAGATTTGATCCGCATCCTTAAGGAGCCGAAAAATGCCCTGACCAAGCAGTACATCAAGCTCTTCGAGCTGGAGGGGGTCAAGCTCCGCTTCACCGAAGAGGCCCTGCTCGCCGCCGCGAAAAAGGCGATGCAGCGCAAGGCCGGGGCGCGCGGGCTGCGCTCGGTGATGGAAAGCGCGATGCTTGACGTGATGTACGAGCTGCCCTCGGACGAGCGGGCCGTGGAATGCGTGATCAGCGAGGAAGTCATCCGCGAAGGCAAATACCCGGAGGTCATCTACAGCGAGGAGCGGAAAAAGGCGGCGTGACGTGTCATTGCATCACGCGCAGCCGCAGGGGCGAAGGATTTTTTGCCCCTGCAAAACCGCGATGTTGCCTGAGCGAAGTCGAAGGCGGCGGCGGTTCCGGCTCCGCTCAACCACCTTGAGCGCAATAAAACGACCTGACCGCTGCGTTCATGAGCGGCACTGAACCATGACCGAAATGCAGCCAGGACTCTTTGGCCTGAATAAGAGCAACAGAGATTTCACCCAAAAGGAAGCATGGGGAAAGAATCAATTTAACTCCTCATTTCCTGCGGCGTTATGTTGTTATCTCTCATCAAAAAAGATAGCAGCTAATTATCTCTGTGTTGATCATGGTAAATTCACTCATGCATTTGCAGCCATAGAAAAACTATTCGGCATCGATCCGCTTGGCGGGCAAATCTATTTTGCTTTTGAAGCGCAGCATTCTCCTTATCAGCGTTTTCTTGTCGGAGTTCTTCCACGGACAGACTTAGTCCTTCAACGCGCTGACACCGGCGAGTGTTTAGCTGGATTAGAAGTCAAACTGACCGCGCTGCCGGACAACACAACTTGCGATTTGCCAGAACAAGATTATGGCTGCGAGCTGGTTGTCCGTCCAGACACCATCGCATATCTTGCGTGCAGCGTGGCAGCAGGCTTGAAAGATGCTTTCGCTGAAAATATCCCTGACTTCGATCTGTTGGATTGGACGCAGCCGAAAGAGGTGCTTGCTGAAATTCCGGTTCTGATTGAGACGGTTAAAAAAATATCTTGCAATTTAGAGGCGAAACAGAAGCCTTTTCTTATTCAGCCTGTATGGAAGACTGTTGGCAAATCTCCTGAGCTTGCGGAGAACTGTTTGGATGTTTTTGTTTGGAGCGATGCGGCATTTTGTTATTTCATCTCGCAGATAGCAAACAAAAATAAAGACGCGAACGGAATCAGCAGGCAGACGCGCACCGCAGTTTGGCTGTGCAAAATGTTGCACGATATAAAAAAAAATGGCCGGTTCAATCACGAGCAGATTGTTGACAGTCTATCGTATAACACAAAAAACGACAAAGCGTTTGCTTCTGCTGGGAACATAACAAACAAATACATGCGCTGCGAAAGGTTAGAAATACCGGTAATCACTAAACATGAAATCAAAAACATCATTCTTGGCGGCGGCCAGAACCTGCTCAGTCCTGAAAGAAGGTTCGATGCCATAATTTTCAACTCTCCTGGATTGTTTCTATGAGATGCGTTGACATTTTTTCCGGCTGCGGCGGTCTTTCTCTTGGGTTTCAGAATGCCGGATATGATGTTGTTGCAGCGTTTGACAATTGGGAAAAAGCTGTGGCCGTGTACCAAAAAAATTTCAGCCATCCTGTTTTCTTGCATGATTTGAATGATGAAGATTCGTCCATACGGAAAATTGAACAATTTCATCCTGAGATGATCATGGGCGGGCCGCCTTGTCAAGATTTTTCAAGCGCTGGCAAGCGTGACACCAGCCAAGGCCGGGCGGATTTGACGTTCAAATTTGCAAATATTGTCTGCGCAGTCAAACCGAAATGGTTTGTCATGGAGAATGTCGAGCGGATCAAAAAAAGCAATATCCTGTCTGAAATTATTGAGCAGCTTCAGTGCGCAGGCTATGGACTGACCTCAGCCGTCCTTGACGCTTCATTCTGCGGGGTGCCTCAGGCGCGGAAACGTTTTTTTCTCATCGGCCAGCTTGGCGGCAGGCATAATGCGCTGACAAATATCATGCAAAAGAATTTGTCTGCTCAACCGATGACTGTCAGGGAATATTTAGGCGATTCTCTGGGGGTGGAATATTATTACCGTCATCCACGCAACTACAACCGGCGCGGCATATTCAGCATTGATGAGCCAAGTCCGACAGTGCGCGGCGTGAACCGTCCGGTTCCAAAGGGATACAAGCTGAATGCCTGCGATCCAGCCGGTGTCAGTCTTGATACAATCCGTCCGCTGACAACGATTGAGCGCAGCTACATCCAGACTTTTCCGAAATCGTTTCAGTTTTCAGGAACACAAACTGATCTGGAGCAAATGATCGGCAATGCTGTCCCTGTCAAACTGGCTGAGTTTGTTGCCAAGTGCATGACAGAACACATCAGAACAGGCGGAGTGAGAACATCTTTGTTTGACGGCGTTCTTCCATTCAAGCTGCATGACAAGCCGCTGCGTCGCTGTCTTCATTTTGGAACTGGAGGCCTTGTTTGATGATGGCGACATGCAGCCTTGGGAATACGACAAGAAGCTGCATGAAAAACGGAATGAAGTCGGGCGGCTGTTCAGGAAGCTGAAGGGATTCCGCCGCATCTTCACCCGGTTTGACAAACTGGATGTCAGTTCATCGGGGTTGTCGTTTTTTCCCTGATTATGGTCGCAATCAAATAGTGTTAACAGGCCCTAAACCATCCTTTGTGATCATGCGTTTTTTCCGCTCATTCCGCCCGCTCACGCTGCTGCTCCTTGTTGCCGCCTGCTATCTCCTTTATTACACCGTGCAGCCCGCAGTCTGGCGGCTTGACCGCACTGCCGAGCCTCGTCCGGTGACACCGCGCAGCGAGCTGGGCGCGGACGAGCAGAACACCATCAGCGTGTTCAAAGAAGTTTCGCCGTCGGTGGTCTATATCACGTCAATTGCGGTGGAACGGCAATTCGATCTGTTCAGCCTCAACGTGTATGAAATTCCACGCGAGGGGGCAGGCTCTGGATTCATCTGGGACAAGCAGGGGCGGATTGTCACCAATTTTCACGTGATTTCTGATGCCAGCCGGATTAAGGTGACGCTGGCCGATCATACGACATGGAAGGCATCTTTAGTCGGCACAGCACCAGACCGTGATCTGGCAGTGCTGCAAATTGCCGCGCCTGCGGACAAGCTGCGGCCCATCATGGTTGGCGAATCGGAGAATTTGCAGGTCGGCCAGAAGGTGTTCGCCATCGGCAATCCCTTTGGCTTTGACCAGACGCTGACCACCGGCATTGTCAGTGCGCTGGGCCGGGAGATGCAGTCGGTGACCAAACGCGCCATCCGCAATATGATCCAGACTGATGCGGCGATCAATCCCGGCAACTCCGGCGGTCCGCTTTTAGACAGCGCAGGGCGGCTGATTGGGGTCAACACCATGATTTACAGTCCGTCCGGGGGCAGCGCGGGCGTTGGTTTCGCCGTGCCGGTGCATGAGATCAACCGGGTAGTGCCGCAGCTCATCCGTCGCGGCAAGCTGCTCCGGCCCAGTCTCGGCCTCAGT
The DNA here is from genome assembly GCF_048287415.1 of Candidatus Electronema sp. JM. Taxonomy (NCBI): domain Bacteria; kingdom Pseudomonadati; phylum Thermodesulfobacteriota; class Desulfobulbia; order Desulfobulbales; family Desulfobulbaceae; genus Candidatus Electronema; species Candidatus Electronema sp. JM. The sequence continues at coordinate 40,965 of NZ_JBLWEN010000048.1, read as the reverse complement.
TTCGTCAATCAGCGGATCACCCGCGAGCTGGATTTGCAGGGCGTGCTGGTGCGGGATGTTGAATCCGGCTCTTCTGCTGAGAAAGCGGGCATTCGCGGCAGCAAGCAGGTGCGCGGCGGCCTGATTCTCGGCGACCGCATCATTGCGGTGAACGGAGTTCGGGTTGAAGACTACAAACAGCTCCAAGATGAGCTGGATAAACACGAGGTTGGCGAAACAGTGACCTTGACCCTGCTGCGGGAGAATGCGCAGACTGAGGTCAATGTTGCGCTGGAGGGGATGTAAATTTCATACTGTCTTTTTTACAAAGAAGCGCACAGCGATAATGCTGATCTCATACAGCACGACTAACGGCCCGGCCATAAGCAATTGGTTGACCGGATCAGGAGTCGGCGTGACAACCGCCGCGACAATGAAGGCGATCAGCACGGCATACTTGCGGTTCTTCGATAGAAAGGGCGCGTCCACCTTGCCCAGCTTGGCGAGAAAGACCATGAAGACCGGCAGCTCGAAGACCATTCCGAAGGCGATGAGCAGGAAGAGGGCCAATGAGAAATATTCGCTCACCGCAGGCATCGGCTCCAGAAATGCGCTGGAATAGCCGAGGAGAAAGCGGAAGGTCGGCGGGAAGATGACCAAGTAGCCGAAGGCCGCGCCGCCGAGGAAGCAGATTGAGGAGACTATGGTGAAAGGCAGCAACGCCTTCTTCTCGTGCTGATACAGGCCAGGGGCGATAAAACGCCATGTTTGATAAAAAATCACCGGGCTGGCTAAAAGCACTCCGGCCACTAAGGCCAGCTTGAGATAAAAAAAGAAGCCTTCCTGATAGGAGATGAAGATCAGGCTTTTCTGCTCCGGCATGACCTGCACTAACGGGGCGAAGAACCAGTCAGCCACCGGCTGAATCACGGAATAGGCGACGGCAAAGCCGACAAAGGCGGCAATCAGGGAAATGATCAGGCAGGAGCGCAGCTCGGCAAGGTGCTCGGTCAGCGGCTGCTGGGTCAAGGATTCCTGATCATTCATGGCGGCTTCGCTCCTGCGGGCAGAGATTCTGCCGCCAGCATACCCTGTTCCGTCCGCGCTGTCAAACCCCTGCGAAAAGCGGAGATTGACTTTTCGCCCCTTCCGCTGCTACACTGCGAGCAGACGGCTTCGTGAAACGCAACCCCAGCAGCGCAGACCATGCCCAACCTTCTCATAGTTGACGACGAGCAGAGTATGCGGGATTTTCTCAGCATCCTCTTCTATCGGGAAGGCTGCGCCGTCACTGCCGCGCCCAATGCCGAGGCCGCCTTGGCCGCTGCCGCGCAGAAGGACTTTGACGCGGTGATTTCGGATGTGCGGATGCCGGGCATGGGCGGCCTGGCTCTGCTGGCCGAGCTGAAGAGCCGCCAGCCCGATCTGCCGGTGATCATGGTCACCGCCTTCGCCTCGCCGGACGACGCGGTGCAGGCGATGAAGAACGGGGCCTTTGATTATTTGTCCAAGCCCTTTAACGTCGATGAGCTGCGCAAGGTGGTGCGGGCCGCCTTGGCCAAGCGCAAGACCGACGCGGCGGCGGCTGATCCGGCGGGCCGCCTGCCGGGCATCATCGGCTCCAGCCCGGAGATGCTCAAAATCGCCGACCTCATCCGCCGGGTCGCGCCCACTCCGGCCAGCGTGCTCATCACCGGCGAATCCGGCACTGGCAAGGAGTTGATCGCCAAGGCTGTCCATGACCTGTCCAAGGTTGCCGCCAATCCCTTTGTGGCCATCAATTGCAGCGCCATCCCGGAAAGCCTGCTCGAAAGCGAGCTGTTCGGCCATGTCAAAGGCGCGTTCACCGGCGCGGTGGCGGACAAGCCCGGCCTTTTCGAGCAGGCGCACACCGGCACGGTCTTTCTTGATGAAATCGGCGAGCTGACCCTGCCCATCCAGACCAAGCTCCTGCGGGTGCTCCAGGAGCGGCAGATCATGCCGGTCGGCTCGGCCCGCACCAAGCAGGTGGATGTGCGCATCGTCGCGGCCACCAACCGCAATCTGGAAGAGGAGGTCATGGCGAAACGCTTCCGCGAAGACCTCTTCTACCGCCTCGCCGTGGTGCCGGTGCGCCTGCCGCCGCTGCGCGAGCGTAAGGGCGACGTGCCGCTGCTTGTTGAGCACTTCCTCAAAAAATACGCCAAGCTGATGGGACGGGAGCCGCAGAGCATCTCCTCCTATGGCATGGAAGTCTTGATGAACTACAATTTCCCTGGTAATGTGCGGGAATTGGAGAACATCATCGAGCGCGGCGTGGCCCTGGAGTCCTCCAACATCATCCTGCCGGAAAGCCTGATACTTTCCAGCCGCAAGGAGGAGAAGAGCAGCGAGCCGCCGCCGTCACGAACGCCGCTTTTTGTCGGTGCTTGGGATGAGGACGAGCTGTTCGACCGGGGCTTGGAGGAGAGCGTGGACCGGATGGAGAAAAAGATGATCATGCACGCCATTGAGGCGGCGGAAGGCTCGAAAATCCGGGCCGCTGACCTGCTCAAGATCAGCTTCCGCTCCCTGCGCTACAAGACCAAGAAGCATGGCATTGACTGAGACCGCAATGGCTGCCGCACAACAACCTTCCGCAGGCTTGGCTGAGATGAAGAACCGACTGATCAGCGAGCTGTCGCCCCGGCAGAGCGGCGGCGAGCAGCTCCGCCTGCATATCCTCTGGCTCCTGATGATCCGGGTGCTGCTCTTCACCCTGCTGATCGCAATCACGGTGGTGCTGCAAACCAAGGGCCGGGATATCATCCTGCCGCCGCCTGCCGTGACCATGGCCTTTCTTTCCGTGGTCTTCATCTATTCCATCGGCTCGGCGGGCCTGCTCCAGAACATGGTGCGGCATCTGCCGCGTTTCGGTTTGCTCCAGCTCCTCTCCGATGCGATATTCGCCGCCCTGCTGGTGGCGGGCACCGGATGCAGCCAGTCCATCTTCACTCCGGTCTTTCTTTTCCCGGTGATCGCGGGCGGCATGAGCCTCAGCCGCACTGGCGGCCTGATTGCGGCAGCGGCGACCTCCATCCTCTACGGCGGCATTCTCGCCTGTGAGTATTTGGGCTACATCCCGCGCTTCTACGCCCAAACCCGCTATGTGCCGCCGACCGAATACCTCACCCTGACCAATGTCTATGCGGTCTATGGGCTGACTTTCTTCACCATCGGCTTCCTCAGCAACCTGCTTGCCGGTCGGCTGCGCAAGACCGAGGAAGTGCTCTCGCAAACCTTTGTCCAGTTCGACCGCCTGCACCTGCTCTACAAGCAGGTCTTTGATGACATCGGCACCGGCATCATCACCGTGGACGGCCGCAACCGCATCACCTCCTGCAACCCGGCCTTTGAGCGGATCAGCGGCTTCAACGCCGCCGAGCTGCTTGGCCTGCCCTTCGGCAATTTTTTCCCGGCAGGGATGCTGACTGAGACCGACCAGAGCAGGCAGGTGGCGGACTTGCAGCGCAAGGACGGCGCGATGACGCGGGTGCGGCACACCTTCGCCACGCTCAACCTGCCACCCGATCCGGCTCTGAACGATCCCGGCGAGGCGCAGTGCAAGGTGATCACCGTGCAGGATGTCAGCCTGCTGGAACAGATGGAGCGGCAGATGCGCAACACCGAAAAGATGGCGGCCATCGGCGAACTGAGTGCGGCCATAGCCCACGACTTCCGCAATCCCATCGCCGCCATCTCCGGCTCGGCCCAGCTCCTGAAGAACGTTCATGCGGCGGACAGCAGCCCTGATCCCCTCAGCCGGGCCAACCGCCATTTGACCGAGATCATCCTGCGCGAATCCGTGCGGATGGAGAAAACCATCACCGACTTCCTCCAGTTCGCCCGGCCTCAGGCCCTGACTCTGGAATGGTTTGACTTGAGGCGGCTCTGCGAGGAGACCATCCGCCAAGTCAAAGGCCGCGAGTCCTGCCCGCTGTCTGCCGCGATGGAGCTGGACATTCCCGACCATTTAGACTGCTGGGCCGACCGCCAGCTTGTGCAGATACTGCTCGCGCATTTGCTGGAGAATAGCTGCGCCGCCGCCGCGCAGACCGGCCAGTGGCCGGTGCTGGTGCGGGCGCGGGAGAGCGAGGCAAGCGGGCGCAACTGCGTCTGCCTCACGGTGCTGGATCACGGCCCCGGCATCGCCGAAGAGCTGCGCGAGGTGGTCTTCACCCCCTTCTTCTCAACCAAAGCCAACTGCGCCGGGCTGGGCCTGTCCATCGTCCGCCAGCTCGCCGAGCAACATGGCGGCAGAGTCCGCCTCTTAGAGCCGGAGACAGGCACCGGCTGCGTAGTGGAAGTCTGTCTGCCTCTGCCCGGCCTGCCGGAAGAATTCTAATCCTCCGGCACCTGTTCAATCGCCGCGCCGACCTTGCGCAGTTTCTCGGCCATCCGCTCGTAGCCGCGCTCAAGGTGGTAGATGCGGGAGACCTCAGTCGTTCCAGAAGCGGCCAGTCCTGCCACGACCAAAGAAGCCGAGGCCCGCAGGTCAGTGGCCATCACCGGCGCGCCGATCAGCCGCTCATGCGGAATGCCGGTGACCACCGCGCTGCCGCCGTCAATGGCGATCTCCGCGCCCAAACGCCGCAGCTCGGCCACGTGCATGAAGCGGTTCTCAAAGATGGTCTCGTGGATGATGGACACGCCGCTGCTGCGGGTCATCAGGGCCATGAACTGGGCTTGCAGATCCGTGGGGAAGCCGGGATAAGGCATGGTGGTGATGTTCACCGCCCGCAGCGGGCAGGGCTGGCCCGCGCTGTCTGTCGCGCAGAAGGCTGTGCAGCGGTCGGCCTGCGTTTCAATCTGCATTCCGGCGGCCCGCAGCTTCTCAAGCAGGGCGGTGAGATGCGAGGGATCGCAGTCCGTCACTTCAAGGCTGCCGCCTGCGGCCCCGGCAGCGATCAGATAGGTGCCCGCCTCGATCCTGTCCGGGATGATGCTGATCTCCGCCGGACGCAGCTCCTCGACTCCGGTCACGGTGAGGCAGTCGCTGTCCTTGCCTTCGATCCGCGCCCCCATCGCCTCCAGCATGTCAATCAGGTTGCCGACTTCCGGCTCCTTGGCCGCGTTCTGAATCACCGTTTTACCCTTGGCCCGCGCCGCCGCCATCAGCACATTCTCGGTCGCGGTCACGGAGGGGATGTCAAAGCAGATGGTGCCGCCAGTCAGCTCGCCCTGCACGCGGGCTTCAACGTAGCCGCCCGCCATCTCTGTCACCACGCCCAGTGCCTCGAAGCCCTTGAGGTGATAATCTATAGGCCGCGCCCCGATGGCGCAGCCGCCCGGCAGGGAGACGCGGGCGCAGCCTGCCCGGCCCAGCAGCGGCCCCAGCACCAGCACCGAGGCCCGCATGGTTTTGACCAAATCATACGGGGCCTCCGCCCCGGTGAGCTGGGAGCTGTCCACCCGCACCGTGCCGCCGTCCCGCTCCCATGCCGCGCCCATGATCTGGAGCAGTTTGAGCATGGTGCGGGTGTCGCGCAGGTCGGGCACGTTGCGCAGAGTGTGGATTCCAGGAGCCAGCAGGGTGGCCGCCAGCAAAGGCAGGGCCGCGTTCTTGGCCCCGCTGACCGCGATGCTGCCGTTGAGCGGACGGCCTCCGTGTATGCGCAGTATGTCCATTGTTGGTGCAGAGATAAGGGGTGACGGTTATCGCCCGGACAGCTTCTTCCGCAGCTTGTATTTGACTGCCGCCAGCAGCAGCTTCAGCCGCTCGCGGACGCTTGGCTCGGCTCGGCCTGCCAATTCCGCCCGCACCTGCTCCAGCTCATCGCGCAGCTCCAGCAGCCGTTCAGTTCCGGTTGCCGCGATGCTGCGCCATTGCTCCGGCAGGGCCGCCAGCATGTAGGTTCTGATCACGTCCACGTCTTGCAGCCGCCCGGTGACTGCCGCCTCGCCCAGGGTGTTGCCGCTGTGGATGCGGTAGCAGAGCAGCTTCTGGTCATGGACGTAGCGCACTTGGCCGGGAAAAGCCAGCATCATGCGGAAGATGTAATCATAATCGTGCAGATAGCGCAGAGAGCAGAACGTGCCCACGGTGCGCATGGCCTCGGCAGTCATGAAGAGATTGGAGGTCGTGACCATGAAGTTGCCTTTGAGAAAGGCAGTAAACAGGTCGCCGCAAGCGAAATACCAGTCCCGGTTCTTCTTGTGCCAGAGGTTCCAGCCAAACTGCGGGTCAACGAATTCCTCGCCGCTGTCAGAAATTGGCGTGACATCGCTGAAAAGACAGGCGGCATTGCTTTCCTTTTGGATTGCCAGCAACTTTTCTAAACGATCAACCGTATAGATATCATCGGAGTTCAGAATGGCAACATATTCTCCTTTCGCCAGACTAAGACCACGGTTGATCGTGTTGTAGGCATCTTGATTGGCCTGATGATAATAGCTCAGGCGGGGATCAGCAGCATAGCTCCGGGCGATTGCGCCGGTCGCATCTTTGGAGCCGTCGTCAATGACAATCAGCTCCAAATGCGGATAGGTCTGCTTCAGCACAGACTCAATCGCAGGGCCGATGAACCGTTCGTGGTTGTAGGCAGGGATGATGACAGAGACAAGTTTGTCGTTATTCATCGTAATGATACGAAATAAATTATGCTTTTATTTTTTCTAAAGTTGACAGCTACGGTTATACCTTCTTTTTTGCCCGCGCAGGGCAAGCGCAGGCACTTGCCCCTAGCGCATCGCTGCCATTTTTCGCCAGAGCCTGACAAAAGCGGCCCGCGCTTCCGGGTCAGCGATGGCTTCGGACATGGAGAGTATCCGCTGCTCTTCGGCAGGATCAACCGGGGCAGGCGGCGGGACGGGCTTCCGTTCCGGCAGGGCAGGGAAGTCCGCAGGCTGAAGCGTCCAGCGCAGGTCGCTGACCTGCGGGCCGCCGTATTCGGCAAGAAAATCGTTGATCTTGGTCAGCAGCTCCGGCTTAGCGAAGCCGAGCTGTTGCATCCAGATCGCGTGGGTGGTGTAAATCCACAGCTCCGCGCCGAGGAAGTAGGCGGGCAGGCTGTTCTGCGCCAAAACCGGACCAACCATCTTCGGCCAGCGGCGGGTCAGGCCGAGCAGATATTTTTGATTGCCCCAGCTCTCGGTCAGACCGCTCAGACCGGCGGCGAGCGGCTTCAGCGCGTCCTGCTCAGACATCGCTCAGGCGGCCACGGCAAAGGTCAGCTTGCGGCTGAGTGCGTCCACCTGAACCAGCCGCACCCGGATCAAATCGCCGAGGCGGTAGCGGCGGCCCGTGCGCTCGCCGAGCAGCTGATGGCCGGTGCTGTCGTGGCGATACCAGTCGTCCTTCATATCCTTGACCGGCACCGCGCCGCTGATCAGGCAGTCCACCAGCTCGACAAAGAGACCGAAGGAAGTCACGCCGGAAATCACCGCATCGAACTCTTCCATAAGCCGCTCGCGCAGGAAGAGCACAGCCAGTCGGGCCTGCGCGTCGCGCTCGGTCTCCACCGCCGTCCGCTCTCTGCCGGAGAGAAAGCCGCCTGCTGCCTCCAGCGTTTCGCCCTCAGACAGCACCGGCGCGGTCTTTTTCTTGGTCAGCAAGTTCTGCAAGACACGGTGGGCGATCAGATCGGGATAGCGGCGGATGGGCGAGGTGAAGTGCAGATAATACTCGGCGGCTAGGCCGAAATGGCCGAGGTTCTCCGGCGTGTATCGCGCCCGCTGCATGGTGCGCAGGAGGAGATTGTTGACCACGTACTCCGCCGGGCTGCCTTTGGTTTTGGCCAGCACTTCGGCAAACCAGGCCGGGCCGATGGAATGCTTGGGCAGTTCAACGCCCATTGCGGCGGCAGTGGCGATGAAGTCGCGCACCTTCTCCGGGTCGGGATTCTCATGCACGCGGAAGAGCACCGGCATTTCCGCCTTGTCCAATTCCTCGGCCACAGCCTCGTTGGCCGCGAGCATGAATTCTTCCACCAGCAGATGAGCCTGATTGCGCTTGAGGCGGCTGACTGAGGCGATCTTTGTGCCCTCAAGACGGATGTCGGCCTCCGGGATGGTGAAGCCGAGCGAGCCGCGCCGGCTGCGCTGCTCCGCCAGCAGGGCGGCCAGCTCCTTGGCCTTCTCCAGCATCGGCAGGTGGGCTTTGTATTTCTGCCGGGCAGCCTTGTCGCGCAGATAGATCAGCTCGTTGACCGTGTCGTAGGTGAAGCGGCAATGGCTGAGGATCAGGCTCTTGGCGAATTTCGCCCCAGTCCGGCGGCCCTGCTCGTCGAAATCAAGGATGGCGGTGAAGGCGGGCCGGTCCTGATCGGGCACGAGCGAGCAGAGATCGTTGGAAAGCCGCTCCGGCAGCATCGGCAGCACCATGTTCGGCAGGTAAACGCTGGTGCCGCGCTGGTAGGCCTCGCGGTCAAGGGCGGTGCCAGGGCGGACGTAGTGGCTGACATCGGCGATGGAGACAAAGAGCCTGTATCCCTGCTGCGTTTTTTGGACGCAGACCGCGTCGTCGAAGTCCTTGGCTGTGGCCCCGTCTATGGTGACATGGCGGAGATGGCGGAGGTCGCGCCTGCCTTTGTCCAATTCGGTCAGCGGCACGAGCGCGGCGACTTCTTCTTCCACCTCCGGCGGGAAGACGCGGGGCAGATCAAACTGCTGCACCGCCATGCGCAGCTGCACCGGCACACTGTCCGGCAGCCCCAGCACCTCGACCACCCGGCCCAGCGGCTGCCGCTGCGGCGTGCCGTAGTCAAGCACTTCCACCAGCACGGCCATGCCGTCTTCAGCGTCCATCGATTCGCTGCGCTTGACCCGGACGGTGAAGGGCAGCTTGTCGCTGTCCGGCGTGACTTCGCCCATGCTGCGGCCGCCCACATATACGCCGCAGAGATGGGTGTAGGCCCGCTTCTCAATTTCCACCACCTCGCCTTCAGGCCGCGAGGACGACGAACCGATCATCCGCACCAGCACGGTGTCGCCGTGGCCCGCGCCGTTCAAGCCTGAGGCGGGGATGAAAACATCCTTCTGCTGCCTGGCCACGTTGCCGTCCAGCACTGCGAAGCCGAAGCCCTTGCTGGTCAGCGAAAGCCGCGCCCGGAGCAGGTCGCGCTGCGCCGCAAGCTGCCAGCGTTGACCGTTGCGGCTGATCTGCCCCGCCTTCTCCAGCACGCCGAGCGCCTCCTTGACCAAGTTCCGCTCCTGCTCCGGCAGGCCGAGGCCGCCGCAGACAGCGGCGAGCGGCAGCGGCTCCTTCTGGCGGCTGAGGAAGGCGAGCAGCCGCTCGCTCAGAGGAATTTCCGGCTCGTGGCGTTTCTTCTTACGGTGATGATAGTGCAGCCGTTTCTCGTTCAGCCTTTTTTTTGACATGCTCGTCCTGTGTAGGTTAAGGAAGCAGATTTTTCCCTGTTCCCTGTTTGCTTCCCGGCGTTCGCAGTGTACACTACAAATCCCCAAAGAGGAAGCCCGCAAAGGACGGAAGCATGGACGTGAAAAAATTTGATCTGGAGCAGTACCGCCGCGAGATGGAGGTGCTGATCGGCAGCGGCCCGACAGCGCAGTTGTTTTACGAAGCACTGGACTTCGCCGCCGCCGCGCACGAGGGGCAGATGCGGCGCTCCGGCGATCCGTACATCATCCATCCCTGCTCCACGGCCCGCATTCTCGCGGAAGAGCTGGACATTAAGAATGCCGAGATTCTGGCTGCCGCATTGCTCCATGACACCATCGAGGACGTGGAGGAGATCGTTCCGGCCCTGCTCCGGGAAAGATTCGGGCCGAATGTCGAGGCTATCGTGGTCGGCTGCACCAAGGTCAAGCACCACAGCGGCGACAAGCAGGCCCTGAAAAAGCTCGTGCATCGCCAGCTCTTCACTGGCGCGGCGGCCCGGCCAGAGGTGATGATCGTCAAGATTGCTGACCGCCTGCACAATCTGCGCACACTTGACTCCATGCCCCGTCACAAGCGGCAGCGCATCGCCGACGAGACGCTGGACTTCTACGCGCCGCTGGCCACCATCCTCGGTCTCTTCGCAGTCAAGCGGGAGCTGTACAACCGCTCACTGGCGAATAAATTCCCCAAGCAGGGCAACAAGCTCCAGCAGCATATCAGCAGGCTGGAGAGCAATCCGTCCCTCTCCTCCTTGACCGCAAAAATTGAGGCCGCGCTGAAAGCGGCGGGCGTGGCCGCTACAGTGGTCATCCGCACCAAGGGGCTGTGGGGCTATTACGATCCGAAGAACCACATCCTGCGCACGGAAATTGAAATCCCGCAGGAAATTCTGATCACAACCGGCCAGCGGATCAGCTGCTACCAGATACTCGGCCTGCTCAACGAGATTTATCCGCCGGTGCCGCGCACCATCCGCGACTTCATCGCCAACCCCAAGCCCACCGGTTATCAGGGCCTGCACGCCAAGGCGATCATTGACGGCAGCAAATATCTTTTTAAAATCCGCACGGAAGAGATGGCCCGCAGTGCCCAGTGCGGCTTGGTGAAGGACTGGAATCCGAGCGACCGCAAATTAGACCGCTTCCTCACTGAGCTGCAAGAGATGTTCGACATCCTCGGCAGCGACGACGCAGTGTCGTACCGCGAAATGATCGCGGCCAGCGGGCGCAAGGAAATCTACACTTACACGCCCGATGGCGACCTGATCTGCCTGCCGGTGCATTCCTCGGTGCTCGACTTCGCCTTCCATATCCATACCGACATTGGCCATAGCTGCGTCGGGGCGATGATCGGCAAGCAGCGGGCTGAACCAGGCGACCTGCTTCAGGACGGCAGCGTGGTGCGCATCATCCGCCAAAATACGCCGGTGGATTTTGATCTGGAACTGCAGAGCCGCTGCCAGACTCCCCGCGCCCGCAGCGAGCTGGCCAGAGCCTTCCGCGAGCGGATCAGGCACGTGGCTATCAGCACCGGGCGGGCGGTTTTGGAGCAGGAAATGCGCCGCTACGGCCTGCCCTTTGACCTGATCGAGCATCCGGGCATGGAGCACATTTTGCTCTATTTCAGCATTGCCTCGCGGGACGAGCTGCTCCAGCGGGTCGGACAGGGCCGCATTCACATGCGCGAGCTGATTTACGAAATCCGCAACGGCCTGCTTCAGAACCGGGAACTGGCGCTCCAGCAGCCGACCGGCATCCTCAACCGGATCATCCTGACCACCGTGGATCCGGTGGTGGTCAAATCCTCGGCCTGCTGCCGTCCGACTCCCTTAGACAAAGGCTTGGTCGGTCTCCTCAGCGCACGGGGCATATCGCTGCACTGCAAGGACTGCTTTCAGCTGAAAAAGCTGAAGTTTCAGCGCGAGGACGCGGTGGAGGTGCGCTGGCGGCTGGGCGACACGCCGGTGCCCAAGCCGCAGAAGTTCGTTGTCGCCGATGTCACGTCCAACTACCTCTTCAGCCGCCTGGCCGAGGGGCCGGACGAGCTGCGGGTGGTGCAGGTCAGCCGCCTCAGCGGCAGCCCCCCCGGCGCGGCGGCAGGCACATGGGAGGTGCAGTTCAGCGTGGCCAATCTCCTCGGCCTGAAAAAAATCATCCGCCACCTCGACCGCTCGTTTACAGCCTGCAAATTTGATTTCCGGCAGTAAATTCAGGTGAGCCGAAGCTCCCGCCCCCAGACTGCCGCAGCAGCAGTCGCGGCATTATATTCTGTTCCAGCGATTGGCAAAACAGTTCGTTTCAGGCACGATGGAGAAATCCCGCCGCACCGGCTTTGCCTCTGTGCAACAGGCTTTAATTGTGGTACAATAGAAAACTTAGTCGCAAATAAACTTAAGCAGGGAGGCAAGCAGATGACAGAACAGGGAAGCCAAACGCCGGTGCTCCCGACAGAAGCCAAGGAGGATGCCATGGCTGATGAAAAAGTCAATAAACACGAATTCGATCTTGATTCGTCGCAGTGGTATCTGAACCGTGAACTGACTTGGCTGGAATTCAACCGCCGGGTGCTGCACGAAGGCCAAGACAGCCGCACCCCGCTGCTGGAGCGGGTCAAGTTTCTCGCCATAGTCGGCAGCAATTTAGACGAATTTTTTATGAAACGCATCGGCGGCCTCAAGCAGCAGGTCGGGGCCGGGGTGCGCAGCCTGACCGTTGACGGACGAACGCCCAGCGAGCAGATCAGCGAATGCCAGGACGTGGTGCGTGACATCCTCCAGCAGCAGGAGACGCTGGAGACCGAGCTGTTTGGCCTTTTGGCTGGCCAGGGCATCCGCATCATCAGCTATCAGCACTTGGACAAAGATCAGAAGAAAGAGGCGGATCGTTATTTCCACGACAACATCTATCCTCTGCTCACCCCGCAGGGCATGGACCCAGCCCATCCTTTCCCCTTTATTTCCAACCTCTCGCTCAATCTTTTAGTGGTGACGCGCTACGAGCACGACGACCACACCTTCCTCAACCGGATCAAAGTGCCGACCGGAGTGGGCATCCCCCGTTTCATCAAGATTGGCAGCGGGCATTGCTACATCCGTTTTGAAGACCTGATCGCCAATAACTTGACCATCGTTTTTCCCGGCCTGCTGATTGAATCCTGCGCTCTGTTCCGGGTGACGCGCAACGCCATCACCGAGCAGCACGCGGAAAAGGCGAACGATCTTTTAGCGGTGATTGAGACTGCTCTGCGCGACCGCAAGTTCGCTGAGATCGTCCGGCTGGAGATTGAGGAGGGCATGAATCCCACGCACCGGGGCATGTTGGCTGCCGAGCTGGGTATTGACGAAGGCCAGGATGTGTTCACAGTCAACGGAATCATCGCCAAGCGCGACTTCTTCCAGATCGCTTCCATTGACCGGGCTGACCTCCACTTTTCGGTGCATCAGCCCTTTGACCATTTCCGCCTCTCCGGGGAGTCCCGCAACATTTTTCATATCATCCGGGAGGTTGGCTCGATCCTGCTTCAGCATCCCTACGAGTCCTTCGACACCTCGGTGCAGCGTTTTTTGCGCGAAGCCAGCCAAGACCCCAAAGTGCTGGCGATCAAAATGACCCTGTACCGGACTTCGGCTGATTCGGACATCATTCCCTGTCTGCTGGAGGCGGCCAAAAATGGCAAGCAGGTGGCGGTGGTGGTCGAGCTGAAAGCCCGTTTTGACGAGTCAGCCAATATCCGCTGGGCCGAACGGCTGGAAGAGGCCGGGGTGCATGTCACCTACGGCGTGGTCGGGCTGAAAACCCACTCCAAGGTGATTTTCGTTGTCCGCCGCGATTTTGACGGCCTGCGCCGCTACGCCCACATTGGCACCGGCAACTATCACGCTGGAACAGCGCGGATGTACTCCGATCTTGGCATTCTCACCTGCGATCCGATCATTGGCGAAGATTTAACCGAGCTGTTCAACTATCTGACCACCGGTTACGCCCCGGACCGGCACTATCAGAAGCTGCTGCCTTCGCCAAGGGTGCTGAAAAAAGAGCTGCTGGAGAAAATTGACCGGGAAATCGCTTTGCACGGCGAAAAAACACCGGGCCGAATTCAGTTCAAAACCAACGCGCTAGAAGACAAGGACATCACCGCGGCCCTGTACAAGGCTTCAATGGCAGGGGTGCAGGTTGATCTGATTGTCCGTGACAGCTGCCGCCTGCGGCCCGGCATTCCCGGTCTGTCCGAGAATGTGCGGGTGATTTCGGTGGTGGGCCGCTTCCTTGAGCACAGCCGCATTTATTATTTCCACAATGGCGGCGAGGAAGAATATTTCATCGGTTCAGCCGACATCATGAAGCGCAATCTGGAGGAGCGGGTGGAGGTCATCACCCCGATTGAGCCCCCAGAACTGCGGGCCGAGCTGCGCAAATTCCTTGATGTCGAATTCAATGATCAGCGCAATGCGTGGGAGATGCAGTCAGACGGCACCTATATCCAGCGCAATGGCGAAGATCAGATCGGCAGCCATGAAAAATTCATCCGCCAGGCCGAAAAACGGCTGTCCGATGCCCAGCGGCTCTTCAAGCTCAAAAAAAAGAAGATCATTAAGCGGAAAAAGGGCATGATTAAGAAGTAACTGTCTGCGTTTATTCTCAGCACCAGGCATTCTTTGCCAGCAGCTATGGCAAAGAATGCCTGCCGGAAAATGTTTCTCTCGTCAGCGATGTGACTGCTGCCTCTTCTTGCAGTATAATTCCTCAGTTCATTATTTTGCCTCATTGCTGACCGTTTATTTTTTCTGGGTCAGCACCTTTTTTCCCCGCCTCTCGCGTTTTTGCCCACTCTGATGAGTGGCAAAAAAATTGACACGAACCACATCGTGCCGCTAAAATTATATAAGAATCATTATCATTTTTTACTGCGTGCTGCTCTGTTCGCACAATTCAAGACGTAATAACGGAGGAATTATGAATAAGAATTTTGTATATACTGTCATAGCAGCATTTCTTATCGTTTTAACTGGCATAAAAGTTAATGCCAATGAATTACGTAAGTCTGTCGTTGTTAATTCTGGACAGCACGATTTCAACAAAGCAGCTCGGAAACTGTCAAAAGGAGAACGGCTTGACATCGAAGGCATAGCTATTGAGAACCAGAACAGCAATGTGCTGGAACTTGAGCGCATCCAAGTGTTTACGGATGATGCAAAGATCATCATTGACGGCAAACGTGAGATTTCCCCGCCAAAACATGCCTATTATCGCGGCACTGTTCAAGGTGAAGCGCAGAATATAGCAGTGCTGATTGTTCCTGAATCCGGTGAGCCGGAAGGGCTTATTATGGGGCCGGATGGCATGTGGAAAATTGAAAAAGAAATGAAGGCAAATCCTGCCTTGACAGCTCGCAAGATCAAAAAAGATGAACTTGCGCAGCTGAAGGAATTCCGCTGCGGCGCAGACGACATAGAACTGGATGCTGAAAAATTGCTGAAGGGTGCTGCCGCTGAACTTTCTCAAGCAGATATTCCTTCATCGCAGGCATCCAGCACAGTTTCCTACACCGCCCGCGTAGCCGTGGAGACTGATTACGAATTTTACGCCTTGTTCAATGATGAGGCGGCGGCGCAGGCGTATGTTGGCACGCTTTTTGCTTACATCTCAAGTATTTATTCCAAAGAAGTGGCCACAAGTCTGCAAGTGAGCTACTTAAAGCTCTGGACCACTGGTGCCAGCAACGATCCGTGGAATGCGACATCTGGCACATCTGCTGCGCTTGATGAACTCAAAGCTTACTGGAATAACAGTGCTAATGGATTAGTTAGTGTGAATCGCACCCTTGTTCATATGCTGAGTGGAAAAAGCCTTGGCGGCGGTGTTGCATATAGAGGTGTGCTTTGCGATAAGTCATGGGCTTATGGAGTCAGCGGCAGCATGGCAATGACCTCTGTTGACATCAGCAAAACCGTTTGGGACGCTTCGGTGGTTGCTCATGAAATTGGGCATAACTTCAGTTCCCGTCACACACATGCCTATTGCAATATCGGCGGCAGCGCAGAACCCATAGATCTCTGTGCCGCAGGCACAGACGGATGCAGCGGCAGAGCGGCTCTTGGTCTGCCGGGAACCGGCAGTCTCACCGGCGGCACTTCCGGTGCAGGCAATGGCACGATTATGAGTTACTGTCATCTGCTTAATGGGGGAACTGCGAATATTGCCATGACATTTGGTGTTGGGCATCCTTATGGTGTGCTTCCTGGCCGGGTCAATCAAGTGATGGCGGATCATGTGCAAAGCCGCGCCCAAATGTATCCTGGCTGCTTAGATAAAACAGATACACCGTTGCTGCTGTCGGTTGTTACATCTGGAATCGGCAACGGAACTGTGACCAGCAGCCCGACCGGAATTAGCTGCGGCAGCACGTGTTCGACAACTTTCGCCTCTGGCCAAAATGTGACGCTGACAGCCAGCCCGGCAGTCGGCTCGACCTTCACAGGCTGGAGCGGCGCATGTTCAGGCTCGGCCAGCACCTGCACGGTCAGCATGACCGAAGCCCGCAGCGTGACCGCAACCTTTTCTCCAGTAGTGCAGGTCTTGTCCAATGGCATTGCAGTGACAGGACTTGCGGGCAGTCAAGATTCAATGCGGTATTTCAGCGTCACCGTGCCGTCAGGAGCATCCAATCTCAATGTCGTGCTGTCAGGAGGCAGTGGAGATATTGACATGCACCTGCGCTTCGGGCAATTTCCCACCGAATCTGAATGGGACTGTAGGCCGTATCAAACAGGCAACAACGAAACATGCTCCATCGCTTCTCCTGCTGCAGGAACATATTACGTCATGCTCTATGGTTATGCGCAATATTCAGGAGCATCCCTGACAGCTTCTTTCATCGCGCCTGCGGGAACATCGTTTCTTTCTGCAAGCAAATCTGGAACCGGCAGCGGCACAGTGACGAGCAGTCCTGCGGGCATTAGCTGCGGCAGCACGTGCAACGCATATTTTGCCTCTGGCCAGACTGTGATGCTGACAGCCAGCCCGGCAGCAGACTCAACGTTCACCGGCTGGGGCGGCGCATGTTCAGGCTCGGCCAGCACCTGCATAGTCAGCATGACCCAAGAGCGCAGCGTGACAGCGGCATTTGCGCTACAAAGCTACACGGTCAATCCGTTCGCCGGTTCCGGCGGCACCATCAGTCCGGCGACAGCGCAAACAGTGAACCACGGCGCGACGGCCTCCTTCACCATCACGCCAAACAGCGGCTACAGCATCAGCTCCGTGACCGGTTGCGGCGGCACGTTCAACAGTACTGCCAAAATATATACTACTGGAGCAATTACGGCCAACTGCACGGTGACGGCGACGTTCACGCAGATATCCTCGTCCACGCTTTTTGTGAGCAAGACCGGCAGCGGCACAGTGACGAGCAGCCCTGCGGGCATCAGCTGCGGCAACACGTGCTCGACAGCGTTCACCGCCGGCCAGAGCGTGACACTGACAGCCAGTCCAGCAGTCAGCTACACCTTCTCCGGCTGGAGCGGCGCATGTTCAGGAACATCCAGCACCTGCACGGTCAGCATGACCCAAGACCGCAGCGTGACAGCCACATTTGTTTCGAACAGCACCACCACGGACGGCGCATCCTTCCTGCCAGCGATCAAGCTGCTGCTGAAGCATTGATCGCATCCTGAGCGCAGGGCAGTTTTTTTTCAAGCTGCCCTGCTGATCTTTGCCGCCTTGACTCCTGCGCTGCCATGCCCTATCCTGAAAAAAGGACGGTGCTTCACGCAATAAGCAAGCTATCATGAAAAACATGACAATATTCAGATTTTATTTATCTTCTTTCCAAAAATATTTGACCGCATCCATGTTTTTGGCTGCGGTTGTGTTCTCCAATTTATGCGAGGCGGCGGTTTATTACGTCTCGGCATCTGGCGGCAGCGACAGCAGCTCCGGCACGGAAGCCGCGCCGTGGGCCACGGTGCAGAAGGCTGCTGCCGTGCTGACCGCTGGCGACACCGTGTATATCAAAAACGGCACCTACGCCCTCAACACGCATCCGACGACCAAATATCTCGCCCCGGTTAATTCCGGCAGCAGCACAGCGGGCTGGATCACTTTTGCTGCCTATCCCGGCCATACGTCAGTGCTGGACGGCGACAACGCTGTGCTGCCGGTCGGCGGTCTGATCAACATCCGCAATAAAGAATATATCCGCATCTCCGGCCTCACAGTGCAGAATGTGGATGACAATGCAGAAGGCATCGGCATTTATGTGGAGAACTCGCGCCACATCATTATTGAGAAAAACCATGTCCGGCACACCGATTCATCCGGCATTCAAGTTTTCACCAAAAGCAGTCAGCCCGGTTTGCCGTCTGCGGACATTCTGATTGACGGCAATGACGTGGAAGACACCAACTTGGGCGGCCCGAATGAAATGATCACCGTGTCCGGTGTCAATCGTTTTGAGGTGTGCAACAACCGAGTGCACAACCGCACTGTCGGCACCAACGGCGGCGAGGGGCTTGACATCAAGCAAGGAGCAAAGAACGGCTCAGTGCATCACAATGAAATCTGGGACTTGAACACCAATCGGCCCGGCATCTACATTGACGCGTGGGATCAGCTCACCGAAAATATTGATGTGCACAGCAATCATATCCATCATATTGACACGCACGGCCTGTATATCGGCTCGGAACGCGGCGGCCTGCTGCGCAATGTGCGCATCTTCAACAACATCGTTCATGACAACTACCGCGCTGGCATCTATTTTCCCGATGAAACGAGCTTTTCCGGCAAGGAGCCGCTGGAGGGCATTGTCCTTGTCAACAACACCTTTGCCCGCAATGGGGTGAACGTCAATTGGTTTGGCGCGGTGCATGTGGCGAATCCCAGCATCACCGGCCTGATTGTCCGCAACAACATCGCTTGGCAGAACGGCAGGTATCAAATTTACGACATCCCAGCCGGAGTCACCGGGGCGGTGGTTAGCGACAACCTGCTCTGGGGCACGACAGGCACGGCGGACAACAGCCGGGTCAGCAACGGCGCGGACAAAAAGGCCGATCCGCTCTTTGTGAATGCGGCGGCTGATGATTTCCACCTTCAGGCCGCCTCGCCCGCTGTTGACGGCGGCGCGGATGCCGCTCTGCCTGCGGACAGCTTTGATCAGGACGGCGACAGCGACACTGCCGAGCCAATTCCTTTTGATTACGCGGACAATCCGCGCCGGGCAGGAAGCCGGGTGGACAACGGCGCGTATGAGCGCAGCACTTCTGTCAGCAGCTACACCGTCAATCCTTCCGCTGGCTCCGGCGGAACGATCAGCCCGGCGACAGCGCAGGCTGTGAACCACGGCGCGACGGTCGCCTTCACTATCACTCCGAACAGCGGCTACAGTATCAGCTCCGTGACCGGCTGCGGCGGCACGTTCAACAGCACCACCAAAATATACACGACCGGAGCGATTACAGCCAATTGCACGGTAACGACCAGCTTCATCACTGATGCTGATGCCGACGGCATTGACGATGACTGGGAGCGGCGTTACTTCAGCAATCTGACCACAGTGAACGCGGGCAGCGATTTTGACGAAGACGGCTACAGCGACCGGCAGGAATATCTGAACTCACTGGCTGGGCAGAAGGATCCGCAAGGCGCAGAGTATGATCCCAAAGTGCGGAATGCTCCCGGCGGAACAGGTTATGCGGGAAGGGCATCTTTCCTTCCAGCGGTCAAGCTGCTGCTGGAGAAAAAATAAGGGACGCGAGCGAGGGCTGCTTCTTTAACAACGCAGGATAGCTTTAGTTTGACAGGAGCAGGCAGCTAATACCTCCTCAGTGCCTCGTACAGCGTGTCCCGCTCCACCGGCTCGCGGCCCGCTTCTTTGATCAACCGAATCAGTGTGTTGTGGCCCAACGCCTGCTCGCTTTCTCCGCCCGCCATCCGGGTAATGATTTCCTCCTTCACCGTGCCGTCCATGTCGTCCGCGCCGAAAGACAGGGCCACCTGCGCCAGCTTGGGGCCGATCATCACCCAATAGGCCTTGATGTGCGGAAAGTTGTCCAGCATCAGTCGTGCCACGGCGATGTTCTTCAGGTCGTTCACGCCGGTGGTGCGGGAGAGGTCGGACAGCCCCGTGTTCTTTGGATGAAACGCCAGCGGGATGAAGGTCAGGAAACCCCCGGTTTCGTCTTGCGCCCGGCGCAGGGCATCAAGGTGCTCCAGCCGTTCATCAATGGTTTCAATATGACCGTAGAGCATGGTGGCGTTGCTCTTCAAGCCGCAGCGGTGGGCAGTTTGCGCCACCCGCCGCCAGCCCGCGCCGTCCAATTTTTTTGGGCAGGTCAGCTCGCGGATGCGGGGGCTGAAGACCTCTGCGCCGCCGCCGGGCAGCGAGCCAAGCCCTGCCGCCTTCAGCTCCTCCAGCGTCGCCTCCAGCGGTTTTCCGGCTAAATCAGCCAAGTGCTGAATTTCCACGCAGGTGAAGGCCTGAATATGCACATCAGGCCGCACTTCCTTGATTGCCCGCAGCGCGGCAAGATAATACGAATACGGCAGCTCAGGATGAATGCCGCCGACCATGTGAATTTCCGTGATCGGCTCGTCCAAACGCTCCCGAACTTTTTCCTTGATCTGCGCAATGCTCATTTCGTAGGCCATCTCATGGCCTTTTTCTTTGCCGAAGGCGCAGAACTTGCAGAGATTGGTGCAGATGTTGGAATAGTTGATGTGCTGATTGTAAATGAAGAAGGCCTGATTGCCATTTTTACGCTCGCGGACAAAATTGGCCAGCCAGCCGACCGCGAGCAAATCTGGACATTCGTAAAGCCGCCTGCCGTCTTCTAAAGAAAGCCGTTCTGCGTTGTTAATTTTATCGAAAATATCGCCGAGACCGGCTTGCTGAATAAAAGAATTCATTTAATGTGCAAAATGTTTTTTTATACTGTCAATAAAAAATAAGGGCAGGCGCGAGGCCTGCCCTTATTCGCAATGCTGCGATGATGAAAAAAACTACTTACTTCTTAGCAGCAGACAGAGACAGAACCCAAGCGGCAATAGATTTGGCATCAGCCTCGTTCACATTGGCCATCGGAGCCATTACCTTGCCCTCGCCGGTCACACCCTTGCTGCCATTTTTGACTACGGCCATAATCTTTGCCTCGCCATCTTTGTCAGCAGCATACTTCTTGCTGACATCCTGGAAGCTCGGTCCCAAGCCTACTTTATCCAACTGATGGCAGACCATGCAGTTTTTCTTTGCCAATTCCTCACTGGCGAAAGCGGAACCGGAAACCAGCAGACATGCGACGGCGAAACCAAGGACTGCTACCTTCATGTTGTTCTCCCTGAGACTAACTGATGTTTTAAGTATTCAGCCGCAGCAGCGAGATGCTGAAGCAGGCTGATAAATTGAAATCAACATCCTTTGCTGCGCAATGCGCGCGTTTTCATGACAGGCATGATCAACCGCGATAGCTGGCATTCTATATATGCGCGCACCGGGTGTCAAGAGGAAAAAAATGAAAACAGAACAGCAAATATTCGCAGGCAGAGCGGAAAAGAATCCGTCCGTCCCTGCCTGCGCAGAACTGCGCTTAGTAGCGATAATATTCCGGCTTGAAGGGTCCGTCCACCTGCACGCCGATGTAAGCGGCCTGCTCCTTGGTGAGCGTGGTGAGGTGGGCGTTGATCTTCTGGAGATGCAGCCGCGCCACCATCTCGTCGAGCTTCTTCGGCAGGAAATAGACCTGCTTCTCGTAGAGGCTGGAGTTGTTCCACAGCTCCATCTGCGCCAGCACCTGATTGGTGAAGGAGTTGCTCATCACGAAACTGGGATGACCGGTGGCGCAGCCGAGGTTCACCAGCCTGCCTTCCGCCAGCACGATGATCCGCTTGCCGTCCGGCCAGATGACGTGATCCACCTGCGGCTTGATGTTCTCCCACGGCAGGGAACGGATGCTGGCGATGTCTATCTCAGAGTCAAAGTGGCCGATGTTGCAGACTATAGCCTGATCCTTCATCACATCCATGTGCACCTTGGTGATGACGCGCAGGTTGCCGGTGCAGGTGACGAAGATGTCGCCAATGGGCGCGGCCTCTTCCATCGTCACCACGCGGTAGCCTTCCATCGCCGCTTGCAGGGCGCAGATCGGGTCTATCTCGGTCACGCAGACCACTGCTCCCATGTGGCGCAGCGCTTGGGCGCAGCCCTTGCCCACGTCGCCGTAGCCCGCCACCACCGCCACCTTGCCCGCGATCATCACATCCGTGGCCCGCTTGATGCCGTCAATCAGCGACTCGCGGCAGCCATAGAGATTGTCGAATTTCGACTTGGTCACTGAGTCGTTGACGTTGATGGCCGGTGCCAGCAGCTTGCCTGCCTTAGCCATCTCGTTCAGGCGATGCACGCCCGTGGTGGTCTCCTCAGAGATGCCCTTGATCTCCTTCATCAACTCTGGGTACTTCTCGTGCATGATCTGGGTGAGGTCGCCGCCGTCATCCAGAATCATATTCGGCTTCCAGCCATTTGGCCCGAAGATGGTCTGCTCGATGCACCACCAGAACTCCTCCTCAGTCTCGCCCTTCCAGGCAAAGGTGGGGATGCCCGCCGCCGCCATCGCCGCTGCCGCATGATCCTGCGTGGAGAAAATGTTGCAGGACGACCAGCGCAGCTCCGCACCCAGCTCGACCAGCGTCTCCATCAGCACAGCGGTCTGGATGGTCATGTGCAGACAGCCCGCGATGCGTGCGCCCTTCAGCGGCTTGTCAGGGCCGTACTCAGTCCGCAGAGCCATCAGGCCCGGCATCTCGGTCTCAGCAATGGCGACTTCCTTGCGGCCCCAATCGGCCAAGCTCATATCCTTTACTTTATAATCACTCACAGCAGTGCTCCTGTTGTCTTTGTCTGGTGGATGAAATCAATTCGATTCGGCGGCGTAGGGGCGGTTCGCGAACCGCCCCTACTATGTGTCAAATCCCTGCCGCAGCCTTCAGTTCTTCGGCCTTGTCGGTGCGCTCCCAGGTGAAATCGGGCAGCTCGCGGCCAAAGTGACCATAAGCGGCGGTTTGCTTGTAAATGGGCCGGAGCAGGTTGAGCTGCTGGATGATGGCCTTGGGCCGCAGATCGAAAACTTGGCGCACCAGCTCGGTCAGCCGCTCCTCCGAAATCTTGCCGGTGCCGAAGGTGTTGACGTTGATGGACACGGGCCGCGAGATGCCGATGGCGTAGGCCACCTGCACTTCCACGGTCGAGGCCAAGCCTGCGGCAACAATGTTCTTGGCCACGTAGCGGCCCATGTACGACGAGGAGCGATCTACTTTCGACGGGTCTTTGCCCGAAAACGCGCCGCCGCCGTGCGAGCCGCGTCCGCCGTAGGAATCAACGATGATCTTGCGGCCGGTCACGCCGCAGTCGCCCACCGGCCCGCCAATGACAAAACGGCCAGTCGGGTTGATGAAATACTTGGTGTTGCTATCGAGCAGCTCGGCAGGCAGGATCGGCTTGATGATCTCCTCCATGATGCCTTCCTTGAGGTCGGCATAGGACACCGCCGGGCTGTGCTGGCTCGACAGCACCACCGCCTCGATACGCTTCACCTTCTTGTCCTCGTATTCCACCGTGACCTGGCTCTTGGCATCAGGACGCAGCCAAGGCAGCACACCGGCTTTGCGCACTTCGGCCTGCCGCTTGACCAGCCGGTGGGCGTAAGTGATCGGCAGCGGCATCAGCACTTCAGTCTCGTCGCAGGCATAGCCGAACATCAGGCCTTGATCGCCCGCGCCCTGCTCCAAGTCAAGACCGCTGCCCTCATTCACGCCTTGGGCGATGTCAGGCGATTGTTTGTCTATCGTGGTCATGACCGCGCAGGACTGCCAGTCAAAGCCCATCTCCGAGGAGTTGTAGCCGATTTCCTTGATGGTCTGGCGGACGATCTCCGGCATGTCCACCCAAGCACTGGTGGTGATCTCACCCGCGATCATGGCCAGGCCGGTGGTGACAAGGCTTTCGCAGCCGACGCGGGCGTATTTGTCTTGGGCAAGGATGGCATCAAGGATGGCATCGGAAATCTGATCCGCCACCTTGTCAGGATGGCCTTCAGACACAGATTCAGAGGTGAAGAGATGACGCGACATGAGAATGCTGCTCCTTTAGTAGAGAAAAATCGTTGCAGCAAGCAATGCGCTTGCTATTATTTCAAGCCTTCCAGCAGAACAAACCGTCCCAGAGGCACGATCTCGCAGGGAAAGCAGGCGGTAAAAAGCGGGTTGCTGCACAAGCCGCCGGAGAGATGCAGCCGTTCCGGCGAACCGGCAAAGCGGAAGGCGTTGCGGGCGATGCCGCGCACAAACTTGGCCGCTGCTTCCAGCTCGGAGCTGCCTGCGGCGACCGCATCAAAGATGCTGCTCAGGCCGAGCACGCCGCAGGTGACGGAGAAGCCGCTTTCCGGCACGGGCACTGCGGCGTAATCAAGGCGGTAATACTGGGCAAGCAGCTCGATGGTGAAGCCCATCGAGGCTCCGCATTCGGCATTCCAGCCCATGTCCGCCATCTCGCCGTCCTTGAAATGGACAAACTTGATGTCCCGGCTGCCGCAGTCAAGCAAGGTGAAATCCGGCTCGTTGATCAGCTGTCTGCCGCCCCGTGCCAGTGCCGTCAGCTCGTTGACCGTGGCTTTGCTGCGCCGCTTGGCGTTGTGGCCGGTGCCGATGTCCGCCTGAAAATCGCGGGGCAGCTCGCGGGCCGGGATGATGCGCGGCTCCGCGTCCTGCTCAGTGTCGAGCAGCTTGCAGTAGGAAGTGCCGAAATCAGCCAGCAGCACTGCCGCCTCCAATCACGCCGGACAATTCCAAAAACGCCTCAATCTTCGCCCGGACGCTGGAGCTTGCGCTGACATCGCTGTCCACCCAGAGCGATTTCGGATGCTTGGCAGCCAGATGTTTGGCCAGCGCAGTCTTGGCGCAGAACGACTGGGCGAAGAATACCGTCGGCACCGCAGGATTGCAATACGATTCCAGTTCCAGATCAGCCGGAGTTTTATTTTCCATGCAGCGCGTCCAGCCGTAGATGTGGGTGCTGTCCGGGAATGGTTCCAAGATGGAGAAGTCACGCGGCGGCACGCCCCAGAATCCGGCGGTCGGCGCACAGAACGGCAGCGGCGGCGAAGGCTGGCAGCTCTGCACGCCCTTGGTGATCCGCCGCATTTTCTCCAGCAGCGGCAAACTGCTTTGGCAGACAGGAAAGCCGAAGCTCTGCGTGTCGGTATTGCGGGTGGCGATGACCGGGATGCTGAGTATATCCTTCAGCACGGCGGCGACATGCAGGGCGCAGTCGCATTTGCCTGGCCCGACATCCACATAAATCCGCTCCAGACGCAGGTTAAGGGCGTTGAGCAGCACGGTGCGCAGGATGGCGCAATACACTCGCGGCAGGTATTGGTCGCTCTGGTCTATGGGCAGGAAAAGCTGCGGCTCGTCGAGATCAACGATGGCGGCCTGCTCCGCGTTGAGCTGGCGGATGATTTCCAGCGGCGGCACGCCGACGATGCCGATGTGGTTATACATATTACAGCAGAAGGTATCGGACTTACTTCATATGCTTCTTTATTTTTTCAAGAAGCTCTCCTGTCATTCCTGAGATTTCTTCAATTGATGTTTCTTTGCGATTATCGTGATAGTGGTAATAAATTTTGTAAGCCGTATCGAAATCAACATCAAGAACCTCTTGGATTATATCCATGTCACATTTTTCAAATTTTATATGCTTAAAACTATCATCATCTCTTAAAATTTTCCAAAGGTTTGTTAAAGATGAAATAGATAAATTAAGTCCAGTTGCCCCGGAAATTCTTTCTATATTTTTTAGACTGTCGTTGATTTTACCTATAGCATGTGTTATTTCTTTTAGATCACTTAGGTGCTCTGAGATTCTTTTTAGGTAATCGCTCTCCATCTCGCTATAAAGGTAATCTTTTAAATCAATATGAATATCCTCTCGAATTTCTCTTTCGGATTGTTGATATTGATATGTTATTGAAACATCAAAAAAAGAATCATATTCTGAATTATCCCTTAAAAAGGGAAACATTGCGCCTACAAAAAACGTTATCCTCTTGTTAGGAGCAAGAAATTTTATGCCATTTTTTAACGCATTCGGAAATCTTTCTTCTTGTCCTTTATACCAAGAAAAATCATTTGAAAAATGAAACTTTACATTATGCGCAACTTCTTCGCCTATATTTTCTATAAAAAGATAAACCTTTCTCTCAGAAAGGTACGCATTCATAGTGACAAGAGGAGTAAAAATCTGCCGCCGATTCCTCACATCCTCTATCTCGTAATGCTCCATAGGTTCCGATACAACATTACGTCTTTTATAGTATTTTTTATCTGGAGATTGATGCGGCCCGCGAAAGCTCTTTGGCACATGAATAACCATAACAGACCTGTTTTCCGCCAGCTTAATTTCTACAATCTCAACGCCTGACAACACTGGTCTTATATTCGAGGTAAGTACCTGATCAATCCATTCCTTTCCGAATTTACTTGTATCAATCCCATCATCTATGCTGGCTGGATAACCAATTTTATTTACTTTTTCCTCTCTTATTCCGTAGATAAGCATTCCACCATCTGAATTGGCAAACGCAGAAACATCCTTGCATATCTCATCTTTCTTTTCAGGAGAGAAGGCGGGACTTGCCTTGTAATCAAGATGCAGGCTTTCCGGCACCTTCATCTCAATGTTTTTTTCGATATCTTCGATCGTCTTGGGAATGTTCACTTTAAAACTCCTAATAAATTTAATCTACACATCTTCCTTCATGCAACAGGAGAAGTCTTGCTGTATCGCAAAATATACACCATTAACGTAGATTTTGTGCTAATTTTTATTTCAAAAATTGGGCACAGAAAAAATGTATACAACAATCTTCGTAACATCGGACGGTTCTAACTCAGTTCCATCTCCTCAATCTCCCCCCTGCGCCTTTCCCAGTATATGCGCCAACACCCCCATAATCTTGCCAATGCCGCTGATGTAATAAGACGGCTTGTCTATAAACACCGTGTCTTCGGCAAGTTTCAGGAATTTCCATTCATCGCCGGTGGTCACGGCCCCATAAATGCACGGCAGATGGCGGTCTTCCTTCTCGTTGTACAGCTTGGCCGCGTACATCTCAGCAATGCACTGCCCCAGCCCTGAAATAATGTCCTCATTTTTCGCCTCAACCACCGCCATGACTGGCACATCAAGGTAAAGCTGCTCTGCGGATTGGCTCAGGATGTAATCACAAAAGCCGCTCAAACCTTTCTCGCGGTCAACCGTGAAGTCAATCCCGGAAAAAAGACTGATGCTTTCCGCCAGCATCTCCTTTGCTTCCACTAAAATGTTGATGATGATCAGTTCGGAGCGGGCTTTTTCCGTGTTGATGGATAATGCCAGCGGGACATTTCTGGCTAACGTCGCAGTAAGATAGGAACTGATCTCGGCCTCAGGCACCTCGTCAAATAAGGAAACAGATTCAACCGTCTTCAGATGAAACTCAGCCTTCACTTTCTTCAGGGTGAAATCGCTATAGGCCATGATATATACCGTATGGATGGTGCTTCAACCTACCTTTTCCCCGCCTTGCTTGACGCAGGCGCACGCCTGCTGTACAATTTGCACATAATCAAAACAGGAGGCACCCCAATGAATACCACCATTTCCACGGCTGAAGCAAGAAGAAACTTTACGGATATTGTGAATAAAGTTGCTTACGGAGCAGAACAAATCGTCTTAACCCGCAGAGGAGAGGAAATTGCTGCCCTGATTTCCATGCGGGAACTGGAGCTGCTCCGCCGGATAGAAGACCGCATGGATATTGAGGATGCGGAAAAGGCCCTTGCCGAAGCTGGAGACAATATTCCGGCAGAGGAAGTCTGGAAAAAGCTGGGGCTGTAACACATGCTGTATCAGATTGAATTTCGTCCTGCCGCGCTCAAAGACCTTGAAGCATTTCCCAAGCAGGATTTGCTGCGGATCAAAAAGAAAATTGAGGAGCTTGCGGAGAATCTGCCCAATCCTGACCAGACCAGAATGAAGGGCAGAACTGATCTGCATAAAGTCCGCGTTGGCGATTACCGCATCATTTACACCATTGATGCAGATTGTCTGCTGATTCTGATCGTCAAAATCGGGCATAGAAAAGACGTGTACAAGAATCTTCCGTGATAGCTGGCGGTTCTAACTTTGCTCCATCTCCTCAATCTTCCCCTACGCCTTGCTGTATTCAGCCTCTTTTAATGGACAAAAAGCATGTTCTGAAAAGGACAGGTGTTCTTCCAGCGATAAGTCCGAAAGTCACGCTGATCAGTGCTGAGTATCCGACCGTCACGCAGCTCTTCCGCCAGAACAACCAGAGATGCATCTGCCAAATCCATCGGCAGGTCAGCGTATTTCTCCATCAGATTTAGAATAAGGCTGTGATGCTCCTCACGAAGATCGAAAACTATGAAACTCCCTTGACGGAGACTGCGGATGAAGCCTAATTCAGCCTCAATTCCCATACGTTTCAGCAGCAGATGACACGTTTCAGTCAGAACCGGCCAAGTTGTTATCAGCGGCTCACGCAATCTGCTGAAGGCATCTATAGCCGCTTGATGATGTTTGTCATCGGCATTTGCCAAAGCAACCCAGAAGCCTGTGTCCGCAATAATCACAGCTTGTCGCTCCAATCCAATTCATTCTTGTAATTTTCCGAAAGATTGCTGCCGCCATGCAGGCAGCCGACCATGCCGTTTTTGCGGAGAATTTCCAGCGCATCTGGACCGACAGCAACTTGATGCCGCGCATACAGCTCGTCAATGGCAAGCTCAAGCACAGTGCGCGCATCTTTTCCCACCGTGCACTGAAGCTGCTGCAATTTTTCGTAATGCCGATTCCCCAATTCCAGATTGAGCTGCATGATTCCCTCCTGTTTCCTTGCTTTTCGTCAGTCCTTTATTCTACTCCCCTTTCTCCAGCGCCTCAATCTTCGCCTGCGCCTCTTCCCAAGCCGCATACTGCCGCTCCAAAAGCTGCTTCACCTCGCCATATTCCTTGCTGGTCTTGGCCCATTTCGCCTGATCCGCATACAAAGCCGGGTCGGCCATTTGGGATTCCAGCTCAATCTTCTGCGTTTCCAGCCGCTCAATCTCCTTTTCCGCATCCGCCGCCTTTTTCTTCCACGGCTTGACTTGAGCATTCACCTGCTCCCGCTGCTGGCCGCGCTGCTTCCGGTCTTCCTTGCGGTCAACGCTGACTGCAACAGGCTGGACAACAACAGGTTTCGGCGCGGCAGCTTTGACATTCTTCGCGCCGCCTGCCGCTTCTTCCTCGCGCCGCTTGCGGGTTTCCAAGTAATCGTCAATATTGCCGTCGTGCAGGAACGCCTGCTGGTCGCGGATTTCCAGCACCTTGTTGACAAAGGAATTGACAAAAGAGCGGTTGTGCGAGACAACGACGATCGTGCCTTCGTACTGAGCCATCGCCTCTTGCAGAACCTCTTGCGAGGCTATGTCGAGATGGTTGGTCGGCTCGTCGAGCATCATCAGGTTGGCTGGCTTGATCAGCATTTTCGCCAGCGCCACCCGGCTTTTCTCGCCGCCAGAGAGCACCTGCACCTTTTTATCGACATCATCACCGGTGAAAAGGAACGCTCCCAGCAGCGAGCGCACCTTGGTCACGGTCATGTCCTGCGCATTGTGATAGACAGTGTCCAAGATGCTGTACTGACCGTCCAGCTCCTGCGCCTGATGCTGGCCGAAATAGGTCATAACCACATTATGCCCTCGGCGCACAGCGCCTTCGGCTGGCTCCAGCCCGGCCATAATCTTCATCAAGGTGGTCTTGCCCGCGCCGTTCACGCCGACCACCGCCAATTTGTCGCCGCGCCGCAGCGTGAACGAGACATCTTTGAAAATCGTCCTGCCGTCAAATTGCTTGCTCACCCCGTTCAGCTCCAGCACGTCGCGCCCGGAAGGAGCCGCAGGGGGAAAGGCGAAATGGATGGTGCGCTCGCTCTCGGACAGCTCAATCCGCTCGATCTTCTCCAGCTGCTTGACCCGGCTCTGCACCTGCTTGGCCTTGGTGGATTTGGCCTTGAAGCGGGTGATGAACTGCTCGGTCTGGCGGATCATGGCCTGCTGATTGTCGTAGGAGGCGCGCTCCATTTCCATGCGCAAGGCCTTCTCCTCCAGATATTTGGAGTAGTTGCCTTTATAGACCGTCAGCCTGCCCAGACTCAGCTCCCAAGTTTTTGTCGTCACCCGGTCAAGGAATGAGCGGTCATGGGAGATGATCATCATCGCCCCTTGGTATTGCTGAAGGAATTCCTCCATCCAGGTCAGCGAGTCGAGATCAAGGTGGTTGGTCGGCTCGTCCAGCAGGAGCAAGGCGGGCTGGCGCAGCAGCAGCTTGGCCAGCAGCAGGCGCATGATCCAGCCGCCAGAGAACTCTTTCACCTCCCTGTCCAAATCCGCTTTGACAAAACCAAGGCCAAAGAGAATGCGCTCAATCTGCGGGCGGATGCGGAAGACATCGTGGCCTTCGAGCAGATGCTGCAACTCGCCTTGGCGTTCAATCAGCGCGTCTAATTCCGGGTCATGCTGGTCAATCCCGGCCATGCGCTGGCTGATTTCCTCAAACTCGCGCTGATGCTGCAAGGCTTCGTCAAAGGCGTGCTCGGCCTCTTCGTACAGCGTCCGGCTGCCCAGCTCGATGGTGATTTCCTGCGGCAGATAAGCCACTGTGAACCACGAGGCCCGGCTGATCACGCCTGGATCGGTCTCAATTTCCTTGCAGATGATTTTCATCAAGGTGGATTTGCCCGTGCCATTGACACCGCTTAAACCGATGCGGTCGTTGACATGAATCTGGGCGGAGATGTCGCGGAAAAGATGCTTGGGGCCGTGCTGAAGGCTGAGATTGCTGATGGTAAGCATGGGGAAAATCAGGGTTGTAAGGCTAGTTATTGTCTCAAGGGCATTCTGTCGCAGAGACAATAACCGGCCTGCTGGAAAATTTCAAAAGGGAAGTGCGGCAGGAAGCGGTATGGAAGAAAACGTTGCCTTTATTCCGCAATAACGCACTTGTTGCCATCCTTGTCTAAGCAGACAAAGGTGACGACGGTGGAGAATATCTCCGGGTTGCCGTCGGCCTGCGGGCTGGCCACGCTGACCGCCACCCGATAAGTGACAGAGGTGGTGCCGACACGCTCTTTCTCGACATTGAACAGCAGGATGCTGCCCAGCTCCACCCGTTTTTTGTAGCTCACCTTGTCCATGCCGACCGTGACAAAGCATTTGCCGGGATATTCCAGTCGGGCGCAGATATAGGCGGATTCATCCACCCATTTCAGCAGCGCTCCGCCGAAAAGGTAGCCGTAGTGATTGAGATGCTCGGTGAGAACCAATTGGTAATTATGCATAATTTCAAAAAAACGTTAGTCAGTTTGTTGCGCGGCAGGCAGATCAATATGGACGGCGGTTCCGCCGCCCGGCGTGGATTCGGCTTCAATATAGCCCTCGTGCTGGCTGATAATGGCGGCGGCGATAGTCAGGCCGAGGCCCATTCCTTTGATCCGGCCCCGCGTTTTGCCGGAAAAATAGGGATCAAAGATGTTGGGCAAATCTTCCTTGCGAATGCCGCAGCCTTGGTCGCGCACGGTGATGCGAACATATTCCCCTTCCCGCCGTCCTGCGGCCTCCTGCCCAAGCAGGCAGATGTTTTCCGCGCTGACCCGCACCCGGCCTCCTGCTGCGGCCATCGCCTCAACCGCGTTGCGGAACAGCTCCCGCAAGGTCTGCTCAATCTGACCTGGATCGACATAAACCGGCAGCAGGTCATCCGGCAACTGCAGCTCCGGCTCAGGATGCCCTCCCTCCTCAAAGAAGGAACGGCAGGCCGCTGTGATCAGCCCGGCAGTGGAAATAAGCTGCCGGGCAGGCGGACTGAAGCTGGAGAAAAGGAGGAACTTGTGCGCCAGTTCTTTCGCCTCGGCTGCTGAAGTCGCTGCGTCGCGGAGCAGGTCCAGCACCCGGTGGTCATGACGCGTCTTCATCATCGCCAGCTCAATGCTGCCGGTGATGGCCATCAGCAGATTGTTGAAGTCATGAGCGATGCCGCCCGCCATCATCGAGACTGTCTCCATTTTCCGGCTGCGGATCAGCTCCTCCTCCAACTTTTTCCGCCGGGTGATGTCCACGCAGTATTCAATCACCCGCGTCACTTGGCCGTTGCGGTCGGTCACCGGACAGGCGTGCAGCTCCATCGTCTGGGGATGACCCGACGAATCCGGGAGGACATGCTCCACGGTCACGGCCTTGCCCTGCTCGCGCACAAGCAGCAGCGGGCAGGCAAGACCGTGGTCAGGACAAGGACTGCTGAAGCCGTGCATGTACTGATAACAGGCCCGCACGCCCTGCGGACAGCCTGCGGCGCGGTTGGCGGCAAGAATCCGCCAATTAGCTGCGTCAATCACCGCAAAGGGATGCGAGAGCGAGTTGATCACCGTGCTGAGGAAGCGGTTTTGCTGAAGAATTTCGGCACTGCGCAGCTCAATCTGTTTTTCCAAGCTGTCGCGGTGCAGCCGGATTTTTTCTTCAGCCCGCCGCCGCTCCTTGATTTCCTTGGTCAGCAGCTCGTTGGTGTGCCGCAGCTCCGAGGTCTGCTCGCGGACATGCTCTTCCAGCATGTTCCGCTGCATGACCAAGGCGGACATGGCCTGCTTGTGCTCGACGGTCAGATGCCATTTTTCAATCAACGCCGCTGCTGACTGGCGGATTTCAATGGCCTCAAAGGGTTTTTTCAGAATCAGGAGCTTGTCGGCGGAAAGCAGCACCGCGCTGATCTCCTGCCACGAATGATCCGAATAGGCGGTGATGATCACGAGCTGAAGCTGAAGGTCTTCCTGCTGAATCCGCTTGATAGTCTGCAAGCCGTCCATGCCCGGTTGCAGGCGCATGTCCACATAGGCAAGGGCATAGGGCCTGCGGTCAAGACGGGCCTGCCGCACCATGCTGACCGCGTCCTCGCCCCGGAAGGCGGAATCAATCTCCAGATCAGGCAGATCCTCCGCCGGAGCTTCGTGGCCGAGGATGTCGGCGTACAGCGCGTTCAGCTCGGCGGATTCAGGCGAGTGCAAAAGTATCTTTCTGATGTCACTGTGAATATCAGGATTGTCATCCACAATCAGCATCCGATCTGGACCGCCCTTTCTCATGCTTTCCTCCTTCTTTCCGCCGATGTCGGCAGTTCCAGCCGGAACACCGCGCCGTGCCCCTCGCCCCCGCTTTCCGCTGTCAGCGTGCCGCCCATCTCCGCCGCCAGATTGGCCGCGTTGTGCAGGCCGAAGCCGTGCCCGCCCTTTTTGGCCGTGAAACCGAAGGCGAAAAGCCGCTCCATGACCTTGCTGCTGATCCCTCTGCCGTTGTCCGCGACTTCCATCATCACCCTTTCGTTGTCCTCGCCCGCAGAGCGCAGGCTGAGGACTATCTTCCGCTTCGGCTGATTGAAGCCGTCAAAGGAGTCAGCGGCATTGCTGATCAAGTTGCCTGCGATTTGCAGTATTTTCCGCCGTTCTCCGCGCATGAACGGCAGGCGGGCGTAATTGCGCTCGACCGCAATCTGCCGCTCGCTGATTTTCTGAGCAAAAATCTCCACGCTTTCGTCCAGCACCGTGGCAAGGTCGAAATGCTCAATCAATGTGCTGCCGCCGACCGCGTCCTGCTGAGTGCGGATGATATCTGCCGCCCGGCGGATATGTCGGATTTGATGGCCGATCTCTTCCATCAGCCGCCAGCGTTCCTTGGTCAGCTGCTCGGACAGGCTGGAAAAATACAGCGGCAGCTTGCGGCCTTTCGGATCGCTGCCAAAAAAAGCCGCCGGATTGTCTTTGTGCTGCTCAATCAGCTTGACAATGCTCGGCAGGGTCGCGCTGCCGCTTTTCTGCACCATCTCGCCCAACCGTTCCGCAGAGACCGAAATGCTGTTGAGGGTGTTGCCGACATTATGCAGCACTTCGGTGGCCACTTCAGCCTTGCCTGCCAATCTGGAGGTGTCCAGCAGCTTTTTCAGGGTGTTGGCATGTTCAACCGCCAAGGCGCAGACCCCGGAAAGATGCAGAGCGGTGTTGAGATAGGAGCCGACATGCTGGGGAAAGGCAATCTGCTGAACTAATATCACCGCCACTGTGCCGCCTTCGCCGCCGATTCGGAGAAAAAAGCTGTCCCCGCTTTCCAACAGCTGGTGTTCGCGCCAGGTTTCGAGGCAGAAGCGTTCTGCCGCCTGCCGCTCCTCGCTGCTCAGTTCGGCGAGACGGTCTGCGGCAAGACCATTTTTGGTCACCGGCAGACAGTGAATTTGCCGGGGCGCAAAGAGCATGGAGAACAGCTCGGCAATGCCGGCAAGCGCTTCCGGTTCAGAGCTGGCATTGACCACCAAGCCGAGCATGTCGAGAATCATCGCGGTCTGCGCCGCTTGCTGCCGGGCCTGCTCGCGCTGCCGCTCCAGCTCCTCCTGACGGTGCTCTGCGGCAATTTTAGTCAGCAGCAGGCCATGATATTCCAGCCCGACCGGCAAGGTCTCAGCAGGCAGTTGGAGAAAGGCGGCCAGTTCCTCCAGCCGTTTGCTTGCCTTTTCATCTGCGCCGGTGTCAAGCAGCACCAGCCTGCGCACCGGCTGGCCGAACAGCTCGGTCTGTAAAATAAGCGCATCGCCACCGCAGGCCGCCGCGCGTTCCTGCCAGCTATGCAGCCAGCCCGGCAGAAGCAGGCCCGCGCCGTTTTGCCGAAAGTGCCTGACTAAGGTCGGATTGGCCAGCAGATGCACACACTGCTCGGCACGCCGGATTCTGCCACCCGAAATTTTCAGCTCGCGGCCAAGGCACTGACAGCCAATGATCTCGACCGCATCGGCACCGCTTTCCTTCAGCAGAGTCTCCAGCTCTTCCCGCCTGACAGATTGCGGGGTGCAGCAGGCGGCATAACTTCTGACCTCCACTCCGGCCAGCTCTTGCAGCTCGACTGCCGCTTGGGTTTCGGGCAGCAGCTGGCCGCAGACAACAAAACAGAGCGACAGCGGCTTCACCGGCAGCGGCCCCGCTGGCGCATGGCGGCGGAAATCGCCAGTAAAGTCCCATCCGGCACCTGCCACGGAATTTCCGCGTGGTTGTCAGCGCGCACAAAACCGCCTCCAGCAGCGGCGGCAGCAACAGCCTCGCGCACCTCAGCTAAACGCTGTTCAGCACCACGGCGGTCAGGCCGCAGAAGTTTGTCCGCAAAAAGTTCTCTGCCGCTCTCTGCTTTGCTCATAAAAAAAATCTCCCCGCCGGATGGACACCCTTTGCGTGGCAAAATCCTTGAAAATGCACGCCCCTATTTTACAGGCCGATGTCCTGCCAGTCAAATAAATGAAAGGAAAAGCAGCCAAAATATCCACAGAAAAAGAAAGCGATGGAAACGGCTGTCTTTTTCTTGAAAAAACTATTCAGCATTCGCCATGTCAATCGGCTCCTTGAGCGGCCACAACCACGCTGGCCAACATTTGGCTCAAACATTTTGCAACGAGCAAAAAAAGACTTGCACTGCTGCTGGCTATCACATACGCTTACAGCGAAATGCTTTGATGACCATCACATGACGAGACCTTTATGAACCAGCGCACACATGCTTGGATTGCTATTCGGGCTGCCGCACTTCTTGCGGACGAGAAAGAATGCTCAGGTATTGTCAAGCTCCTCAAACCATTCGTCAGAGCTGCCGCAGCAGGAGCGTGGCTTCCTGACAAGGGCGACGCAAAGATTGGCGGAGCTGATACAGACAACCATGTGCTGAAGATGGAGCCGTACAGCGGCCCGCAGCAAGAACGTTTCACCTTGGCCAAGCCAGAGCTGCTCAAGAAGCTCGGAAGCGAAAGAGCAATGGCTGCGTTTCTTGCGGCAGACAAGGTTCTCAGCAACGAATGGTGGGAGGCGGCCTACAAAGCTGATCCTAAACCGGGCCAGCATCTTGCCGACAGAGCAGGCGCACTCGCAACCACCATCACGGATTTGCTGATCATGGGCGACAGCGATCTTGCCAATCTTCTGCCAAGGCCGTTTCCTTTTGCTGAAGAACTTGACGAGAAGTGCCGCACCAGCAGGGAGCAGGCCGCAATGTATCTTTTCATGCAGAGTCATTTCATCGCAGATGCCTGTATGCCCTGCCATTGCGATGCCCGCAAGCTGTCATCCTATGCGAACGGACTGCACAAGGAGTTGGAGTCGCATTGGTCAACGAAGATTGACAGTTTTTTTGATGAGCACCGCTTGGCTGCAGCAACCGAAACGCCTGATGCTGTGCTGGAAAAGGCCAAAACGGTTGACAAGGCATTCGGCATCACCTTCAAAAATGAGATTCCAGATTTGGTTGAGCAGGATGTCTGGCTGGAGATAATCTATATTTGCAGAGGTTCATTTGCGGTTGCCAGCATTATCGCGCCGCCGGATCAATACCCATACAACAGCACTGCAAGAGCACCTTTTGATGAGGTGCTCAAAGCCAAGCCGGAGCTGATGGGGGAAATTGA
The DNA here is from genome assembly GCF_048287415.1 of Candidatus Electronema sp. JM. Classification (NCBI taxonomy): domain Bacteria; kingdom Pseudomonadati; phylum Thermodesulfobacteriota; class Desulfobulbia; order Desulfobulbales; family Desulfobulbaceae; genus Candidatus Electronema; species Candidatus Electronema sp. JM. The sequence continues at coordinate 5,054 of NZ_JBLWEN010000048.1, read as the reverse complement.
CAAGGTTGCTCTCCATGATGCGGTTCTTAATGTGGCGATAACCTGGAAGCATATGTGGAAGAGACTTGGTGCCGATCAGCAGTAAAACATCAAGAATAGATGCGCCTCGTGACAACGAGCTGTTCATATCAATGCAGTTCAACTTTCTGCACATGCAGATGAGGAGAAATTATGAAGTCTGTCAGAATGGCCTGCGCGGTCTTGGCCGCTCTTGTTGCAGCTCCGTTTGCCGCTCAGGCCGAGCCAAGCTGCACAGTCGCAAACAAAGAGAAAATATACCGGCTGGAACTGTCTGTCCCGGCAACCTTCTGCCGCACCGCAGGCGGCGACCCAAGCTGCACAGTCATGCCAAAAAAGTCGCTGCTTCAGCTGCATGGATTGTGGCCCAACTATAAATCAAGCGGCTATCCAACAGGACAATGCGCTTCGCCAGGCGAATGCAAGGAGCTGCCCGCAGCTCAAGGCAAGTATTGTGGATACATCGAGCCGAAAGGCTTGTATGACTCAGCAGAGTGGAAGGACTTGAGCGAGGCTTATATGGCTGGGAAAGAGAAATGTCTTGAGCGGCACGAATGGGTGAAGCACGGCACCTGCACCCAGATGGCACCGCCTGAGTATTTCGCTTGGGCGCTGAAGGAGACGAAACGAATAGCAGATGCGCTGGCACTTGAGCCAGACAAGAAGATGTCTCCAGCGGAGTTCAATAAAGCGGTCAAAGATAAACTGCCGGAGCTGGACGGAGCAGTCCATATAGGTTGCAAGGGGAATAAAAAGAATAAGCTGGTGTCAAACCTGTACGTGATTTACGAATGGGGCAAGGAGCCTGGCAAGCCGGTGAAGACGAACAGCGGGCAAAATGCAATCGGCAACTGCGGCAACAGCTTTATGTTTCCCAGCAAGTAAACTGTCGTAACGGCACGAGGGGCAGGCGTGCTGCCTGCCCTCTCCCCCCTTGATTCCTCATTCCTCGCCAGCCTGCCACCACAACTCACTCCCAAAGTTGCACTTATAAGTTGAATCCACGCCGCTGAAGAGCTGCGCCTTGCGTGTCTCGCGTTCCGCCAGCAGGATGGATTTGACCAGACCGGGCCTCCAGAGCGGATTCTTCGCCGAGATCAAGGCGGCCATTTCATCATAGCCGAGCGACTCTTTAGGCACTGGCTGCGCCCGATAGGATTGCGGAGAGGTCAGAGCATTGAGCTGAGGCCGCCATTGCACTTTCTGCATAGCTGTTCCTCCAATGAAGATGTGGTGTTCCGCCGGGATGCGGAAAAGCGATGCCGCCAGCGTGGAGCGGCCAAGCCTTTTTGTCAACAGGAAAGATTGGCGGTCGGCAGCAGTAGCTGTTTCTGCGCATTTCGACAGGATGTTAAATTTGGTTCATCAGCCGTGGCTGCAAAGAGGCAATTGCCAGTCAAAAGATGACTGACGAAGCAGCAATGCAGATATTTCGGACTTGTATTTTGCCAGAAAGTGATTTACTCTGCCATCCTGCGATGCACTGCAAGAGCGCGGGAGACGGCATGATGTGCATGAAACCGGATATTCTCATAAAAAACAAGCATGAGGTTAAAGCGATGGACACATGGATATTCAAGATGAATAGAGAGAAAAGCGTGCGGAAGCTCACAGTTTGCGCGCTCCTGGCCGTCTGCATTGGTTTATTCCTCTTCACGCAGAAGCGTTATATTCAGAATTTCATCGATGGACCTTACAACCTGAGTGCCGCCGATCTTGACTCTATTCGCGATGTGTCGCAAACACCACGATACTTTGCCAGGGTGTCCGGATCTAAAGCGATAGATACGGAAATTCAGAAGATTAAGATCAGCACTAAGAACGGTGTTGAAACAGGGCGGTCTGTGGCAGCAAAATATTATGCGCTGGTTATAGGGGACAAATTCCTCATCTATGAAGGTGATTACACGCCGCTGACAACGGTTGAGGGCGCATTGGCCGAGATGCCTGCTGAGGTGAGCAATCATCTTTTCTCCAGCCGAGAAATGATGGATATCCGCAGGCAGTTCTATCCCTTTTATCTCAACACCAGAGACTTTCGTTCCACTGGATACGTGGCAATAGTCATACTGGTGTGCCTCTGCGCTTTTTTAGCATATATAAGTATTCCAGCGTGGAGGCATTTGCGGAATCCGGCTTTGCACCCGCTGATCAAAAGGAGCGGCAGCTGGGGCAACCCAATGCTTATAGCCTCAGCGATAGAACAGCAGTCCTCCACGCCTCGCTTCAAAGCAGGCGGTTGGACTGTCACAAAGGAGTTTCTGATCAAGTCCACCTTCTTCACGTTCGACATCCTGCGCGTCTGCGACTTGCTTTGGGCATACAAGAAAGTGACGCAGCACAGGATCAACTTCATCCCGGCAGGCAAAAGCTATGCCGCAATCTTGATCTGCTATGGTGGAACAGCAGAAATTGCGGGCAGCGAGATCGCGGCTGACCATGTTTTGTCCTTGGCCGCAGCGTCTGCGCCGTGGGCTGTCTTCGGCTTCTCGCAGGAGATTCAGGATTTCTTCAACAAGAGCGCCTCTGATTTCCGAGCAGCCATCGAATCAAGGAAACAGGAGATGCTTAAGAAATAGAGCGACTGGCTTGCCGCGTGAGCACTGCGCATATTCAATGAAGCTGTTCATCAAACACAGGAGGAGACTTTCATGCACTACATCATCATTGCTGTCGTTGTCATTCTGCTGACAGGAATCCGCATCGCCCAGGAGTATGAGCGTGGCGTGGTATTTCGCCTTGGCCGTTATGTCGGCCTGCGCGGGCCGGGACTGTACTGGGTCATACCGCTGTGGATTGAACGGGTGGTGACGATTGACATCCGCACACGGACAATGTCTGCCGAGCAGCAGGAGACCATCACGCGGGACAGTGTCACGGTCAAGCTCAATGCGGTGCTCTGGTATCGGATTACCGATGCGGCCAAGTCTGTTATTGCGGTAAGGGACGCGCCTGTAGCGGTTTACCAGCTTGCCCTGACGAGTTTGCGCAATTCCATTGGCCAGCATGATCTCGACGAGGTGCTGCAGGAGCGGGACAAAATCAATCATCTCCTGCATCAGAACCTTGTTGACTCCACAGCCTCGTGGGGCGTGGAAGTGGAGCGTTTCGAGATGAAGGATGTGGAGCTGCCTGAAGCCATGCAGGAGGTGATGGCCATGCAGGCCCAGGCGATCCGCGAGAAGCGGGCGCGCATCATCAAAGCGGAGGCTGAACTGGAGGCATCGAAGAAGCTGGCAGACGCAGCCCAGCAGATGGCGAACAATCCGTTGGCACTTGAGCTGCGGCGGATGCAGATGATGACAGAAGTCGGCGCGGAAAACAACAGCACCACAGTCATGATGATCCCGTCTGATTTCGTCTCACTGGCAAAGAATGTCAGCGAATATCTGCACGACCGCAAGCAAGGCGACGCGCCGCCCAAGAATTGAGACAGATAAGGGGCAGGCATTGCACCTGCCCCATTCCCTTTTTCTGCTAACGCAGCTTCCTCAACCTCTCCCTCGACTCCTCATTCTTCGCCAGCCGTTCGTTCAGCTCCTCCAGCTTGGCCTGCTCCTTGGCCACCACGTCCGGCGGCGCATTGCGGAGGAAGTTCTCATTGCCGAGCTTGCCGCGCACCCGCTGCATGTCCTGCTCCAGCACCTTGCGCTCGCGGGCCAGCTTGTCCAATTCGGCCTCCACGTCAATCAGCTCCTTGAGCGGCACGACCACTTCAACGCCGCTGACCAGCGTATGAGCGGCATCATCCGGCACTGCGCCAGACTCAGCAATATCAAGGCTCTCGGCACGGGTCATGGCGCAGATGGAGCCGTTGAAGGCGTGCAGCAGCTCGCGCTTGGCCGCGTCAGCACAGATCAGCGTGACATGCAGCTTCGCGCTCGGATGCACGTCGGCCTCGCTGCGGATGGTGCGCACCGCTGAAATCACGTCCATCAGTAGCTGCATGGACTGCTCGGCCTGAGCATCGTCCCATGCGCTGTTCGGCTCCGGGAACGGCTCCAGCATCAGCGTGCCGCGCTCGCCGGGTAGCTGGCTCCAGATTTCCTCAGTGACAAAGGGGCAGATCGGATGCAAGAGCTTGAGGATGCGCTCTAAAACACAGAGCAGCACCCCGCGAGCTTGCTCACGCCGGGCCGCGTCGTCGCTGAAGAGATCAGCCTTGATCCACTCCACATACCAGTCGCAGAACTCGTGCCACGTGAATTGGTAAATGGCGGAGGCGATGTCGTTGAAATTGTAGCCATCCAGAGCCTTGCGCACCACCGCCGTGGTGCTGCTGATGCGGCTGAGGATCCAGCGGTGCGGCAAGGCAAGTGCAGCAGGTTGATTAGCCGCAGCGACAATCTCCGGCCCGCTCTCTTTCAGGTGCATCTGGGCAAAGCGGGCGGCGTTCCACAGCTTGTTGATGAAGCGGCGGTAGCCGTCAATGCGCTCCTCATCCATCCTGATTTCACGGCCCTGCGCGGCAAAAGCGGTCAGCGTGAAGCGGAAGGCATCGGTGCCGTACTGGGCGATCATGTCCAGCGGGTCAATGACGTTGCCGGTTGACTTGGACATCTTTTTGCCGTGCTTGTCGCGCACCAAGGCGTGCAAATACACGTCGCGGAAGGGCACTTCGTCCATGAAGTGCAGGCCCATCATCATCATCCGCGCCACCCAGAAGAAGAGGATGTCGAAGCTGGTGATCAGCACCGAAGTTGGATAAAAGGTCTGCAATTCCTTGCTGTTCTCCGGCCAGCCGAGCGTGGAGAAAGGCCAGAGGGCGGAGCTGAACCAAGTGTCTAACACGTCGTGCTCCTGCTCCAGATAGGGCTTGCCGCAGCGCGGGCAGAAGGTCGGCTCCTCGCTGGCGACGATCAGCTTGCCGCATTCGAGGCAGTTCCAGGCCGGGATGCGATGGCCCCACCAAATCTGCCGCGAGATGCACCAGTCGCGGATGTTGTCCATCCAGGCATAAAAGGTGTTGTACCAGGTGTCGGGATAGAGCCTGATGCGGCCCTCGCGCACTGCGGCCACGGCCTTGTCCGCCAGCG
>NZ_JBLWEN010000047.1:0-189129 GCF_048287415.1 Candidatus Electronema sp. JM | reverse complement strand
GCGAAGTGTCATGCAGGATGCTCTGGGAACGCATTCCGGCTTCATATAAAACATGCCGGACTTTCAGTGGCTTTTGGAGCGCATATTGCAAAGTGGCTTCCAAAAGAGGCGCACAGCGGTGTCGGCAAAGAGACAGGGCAGACCTCTCATGTCGAACGACATGAACAACACCTGCCGCCAATCAAACGCCATATCTACTCAGAAAATTTTGTCATTTTTCAAAACAGCTTATTTTCATGAACTCGCAACACGCCTCTTTATTGTTCGCTACAATCTCAAGTTAAGGACATCGCTTACTACTTAACCACTACCAATTTCAGCAGGAGATTGACTGATGAGACCTGTCGAACTGAGAAAAAATATCTATTGGGTCGGAGCGGTTGACTGGCTGACCAGAGATTTCCACGGCTACTCCACCGAGCGGGGCACCACCTACAACGCCTATCTCATCGTCGGCGAGAAAGTCGCGCTGATAGACACGGTCAAAAGCGGCTACAGCCATGAGCTGCTGCACCGCATCCGTACTATCATTGATCCTAAAAAGATTGATTATTTGATCGTCAACCACGTGGAGATGGATCATTCCGGTGCCCTGCCGCAGATGGTGCGGGAAATTCAGCCGGAAAAGATCATCTGCTCGAAAATGGGGCAGAAAACTTTGGTGCAGCATTTTCACCAGCCGGACTGGCCCTATCATGTGGTCGCGCCCGGCGAGGAGCTGCGCCTTGGCCCGGACAAGACATTGAGCTTCCTTGAAACCCGGATGCTGCATTGGCCGGACTCAATGTTCACTTATCTGAAGGAAGACCAGATTCTCTTCTCCAGCGACGCGTTCGGCGAGCATTTGGCCACCAGCGAGCGCTTTGACGACGAGGTCAATCAGGATGTGCTGATGCACGAGGCGACCAAGTATTACGCCAACATCCTCACGCTGTACTCGCCCTTGGTGAAAAAGCTCATCGCCCAGGTCACGGACATGCACTTGGCGGTGAAAATGATCGCCCCGGATCACGGCGTGATTTGGCGGAAAAATCCGCAGAAGATCATTGACGCTTACTCGCGCTGGTGCGTCAACGAGAGCAACGGCAAGGCATTGATTATTTACGACAGCATGTGGCATTCCACCGAAATGATGGCCAAATCCATCGCCACCGGCTTGCAGGACAAGGGCATCAGCTACAAGCTGCTCAATTTGCAGGTCAATCACCACAGCGAGGTGATGTGCGACGTGCTGGAGGCGGGCGCGGTGGTGCTCGGCTGCCCGACGCTGAACAACGGGATGCTGCCGCGCATGGCGGGCTTCCTCATGTACATGCGCGGCCTGCGGCCCACCAACAAAATCGGCGCGGCCTTCGGCTCCTACGGCTGGTCGGGCGAAGCGGTCAAGCTGATGAACACAGCGATGAGCGAGATGAACTTCCGCCTCGTGCATCCCGGCCTGCGGGTGCAGTATGTGCCGGAGCATGGCCATCTCCAAGAGTGCGTCGAGCTGGGGCATACGGTCGGCCAAGCTCTGCTGGACGCGAAGGCGGCCTGATTTGCGGCTTGCCCTGCTCTCTTCTGTTGCCTTGCTCTGAACAGAATGGTAGAATGATTTTTAGCTGCGGAATTTGCGGCAGCTTTTTGATCGGCAGATTTTGAGTGTGCCGGAATATGTCATCTGTCCTCTCTGCCTTGAACCTGTTCTAAACGATGCTGGCCGATATCCTGCTGATTTCAGATCAGCGTGAACTGTGTCAGCAGGTGAGTGAGATACTCGGCGACTACGATGTCGACTGCTGCATGTCGTATGAGGCAGCCAGAGTCTGTGTGCATCAGCCCGTTCGGGTGATTTTAGTCACCGAGAATCTGAAAGGCACCAGCGGCATTGAGCTGTTTGACAAGCTGCGCGACACCCGGCCCGGAGTGATCGGTTTTTTGATCGTTGACCAAAGCGACGATATCACTCAGCTTTGTCCGGCGGCCATGGAAAGCGGTTTCTCCGGTCTGATTTCCTGCCCGATGAATCCCAGTGTCGTGCGGGAGAAAGTCAGCCGGGCAATGGAAGCCGCTGCCCTGCGCGAAGAAAATTCCCGCCTCCGTGCCCTGCTGCCGCTGTATGGCCTTGGGGAAAATTTTCTTTCCTCCACCAGCCCGCCGGACGTGCTCGAAAGCCTGCTGGATGTCATTTCAGACCAGACAGCGGCGGACAGCCTCTCGGTGATGCTCTACGACGAGGAGGAAGGCGTGCTGCGCATCGCCGCCTCGCGGGGCATTCCAGAAGAGATGATCGCAAAAATCCGCATCAAGCCAGGCGACAAAATCGCAGGCCGGGTTTTTGAGGAGCGCAAGCCGGTCATTCTCAATCAGGAGACGCAGAACGATTCCCGTTTCGCTGATTTGTTGAAGCGGCCTGAAATCGTCTCAGCGGTTTCCTTTCCGATGATCGTCCGCGACCGCATTCTCGGCGTGCTGAATGTCAGCTATACGGATGGCGACATCCGCTTCGCTGATTCGGACATCGAAATTCTTGGCATCCTCAGCACCCAAGCCGCGCTGGCCTTGGAGAACATCCGCACGCGGGAGTCTATGGCCCAAGAGGCTCGGCTCCAAGCTCTGCTGGAACAGTATGTGGCCCCGGAAGTGGCCAAGGTGCTGCTGGAGAGTGATGCCAATTTGATCCGGGGGCTGGGCGCGGTCAAAGAGGCGACTGTGCTTTTTGCCGACATCCGCAATTTCACCGGCATGGTGCAGCATCTGCCGCTGCCGGTGCTGCGCGATTTTCTCAATGAATTCTTTCAAGTGTTCACTGAGACCATTTTTGAATACCGGGGCACGGTGGACAAATTCATGGGAGATGCCGTGCTGGCGGTCTTTGGTGCGTTGATAGAGCTGGACAACGCCTCATGGACTGCGGTGGAAACTGCCTTGGCCATCCGCGAGCGTTTTGTTGCCTTGAAACAGGCATGGCAGAAGCGCGATAAGTTTTTTGACAGCATAGACCTTGGCTTTGGCATCACCCGGGGCGAGATGTTCATGGGCAATGTCGGTTCGGCCCGGCGGCTTGACTACACCGTGATCGGCACGGAAGTGAACATCGCCCAGCGCCTCGCCTCTGCCGCGACCTCCTTCCGCATCTATATCACGGATGCGGTGCGCAAGGATTTAGCCAGAAAAGCAGACCGGCAGGTGCTGATCGAAGATTTGGGTTCTATGACGCTGAAAGGCGTGCATTATCCTGTCTCCGCCTGCTGCGTTTTGGGATTTGCCCAAGACGGCGGCGCGGAAAAGTTCTGTCCTGCGCCATGAACAAGATTGGACTTGCGCAGCGTTCTGTTATACAATAATAAGCGCGCAGCATCGCAACTGCATGATGAACGGCGGGCGGAAAGCCGGAGAACGGCGGCCTGCTCAGATTGAACCACGCATGAAAGGGAAAAAAATGCAGAAAAAAACCTTGAAGCTGACCTTGCTCACTGCTGCGGCTCTCGCCGGTCTCCTGCTGAACGAGGCTGCAGCTCAGACCGAGATTCAGCGGAACAACAGTCCGGCAGCCATCGCTGCCGCCAGCAAAGCCACCGATAAAAAGGCCAACCGCACCTACCGCAGCACGCCTGATGGCGAAGGAGCTCTGACTGCCGAAATGATTGAGCAGTGCATCCGCCTGAATATGGATGTTGATTCCAGCTATGCCGCCATCGGCAAGGCCAAGGAGCAGTTTGACGCGCTTAACAAGGAGCTGACCGAGATGGGCGAACGGCTCAAGACAGCGAAAAACGAGGTGGATCAGAGCGGCAACTCGGCCCGCGCTGCCTATGATGCCAAGGTGCTGAACTACAATTCCCGCCTGCCGGAGCTGGACAAGCAGCTCGACCTCTACAAGCAGATGGTCAAAACCTACCAGGACAAGAGCGACAAATTTGACCGCGAGTGCAACAGCCAGCCATATTACGAGGATGACTACGCGGCAATGGTCAAAAAGATGGGCCGAGGCATGTGATGCCGCAGGAAGTTTCTGTGCAGTTCCGCTGGCTTCTGCCGCCAGAGCAGCGGAATATCCCCATGCCGCGATATGCTTCCGCGCAGGCGGCGGGCATGGATGTTGCCGCAGCCTGCGCGGAAGACGTTGTGCTCCAGCCCGGCGGCATTGAGCTTGTTCCTTCCAGTTTTGCCGCCGCCCTGCCAGAGGGCTTTGAGCTGCAAGTCCGGCCACGTTCCGGCTTGGCAGTCAAACACGGCATTACTGTGGTCAATGCGCCTGGCACGGTTGATGCCGATTATCGGGGCGAAATCAAAATCGCCCTGATCAATCTTGGCCGTGAGCCGTTCACCATCCGCCGGGGCGACCGCATCGCCCAGCTCGTTCTTGCCCCGGTCTGCCGCGCCTGCCTGCATGTCGTCGAGCTGCTGCCGGACAGCGAACGCGGCAGTGGCGGGTTCGGACATACTGGCCGGTGACATGCCGCATTTTCCTCAGGGCTGTTTCTGCTTCAGGCGGGCGCACACTTCCTGCGTGGCTTGGATATCAGGATGACCTTTTGGGAGCTGGGCAGAAAAAATCGCTGCCGCCCTCTGGCAGAACAAGCCAGCTTCAGGCAGCCTGCCCTGTTGCTCGCGCAGAAGTGCCATGCTGCGCAGGCTGAAGCCGGTGCCGGGATGGTCTTTGCCCAAAAATTCCTCACGGATGGCCAAAGCCCGCTGATGCAGCCGTTCTGCCTCGGCTAATCGGCCTTGCTGCTGCTGCAAATCAGCCAAACTGCTCAATCCCGCTGCGACGGACGGGTGGCTGCTGCCGAAAATTTTTTCCCATTTTGCCACTGCCCGTTGATAACCAATCTCTGCCTCAGCCAGTTTTCCTTGTTTCCGCAACTGCTCCGCCTGATCATACAGCATCACCGCCGCCAGTGGATGATCTCCGGGCACGGCTGCGGTTTCGGCGTGAAGATGACAGGGGGCGAGCAGATTCAAACAGACGGCCGCGCCGATCAGCAGGGTGCGCATCATCATTTTTTCCTCCGTTGACAAATTCATTTTTGGCAAACAGATTATCAAGGCATTTTTTTGCGCAGCAAGCAATATCGGCAGAAAAAAAGGCTGTCCAAACGGACAACCTTTTTTTTCTGTTCTGCCAACGCGTTCTGTCAATGCAGCTTGAAGACCATGCCGATTTCGCCGACCTTGTCTTCTGAATCAAAGTCATACGCTCCGCCGACAAAGCCAAGAATCTGCGGGTTGAACCAATAGCCGAGCTTGCCGGACACATTGACACTGTCATCGCTGTCAACGTTGAAGTAATCAAGACCGGCGCGGAGAAGAATTGCCTTGGTGGCTTCAAATTCCACGCCGCCGCCTGCGCCGAAACCGACATTGGTGTCATCCTCGCTGACTTTCACACCAAAGGCTGAGGCTTCAACTTCTGATTTGATCACCGCCAGTCCTGCTTTCAAATAAGGGTTGCAGCGCTTGTTTGGTCTGAAGAAATACACCAGATCGCCGCCGCCGCTCAAGGAATTGGTGTCAACCTCAATGCCCATGTCCTTGCCGTCCGCCCACGCATAATCAGCCGACAGGGCTAAATCCATATTGGCATTCAAGTTGATGTTGCCGAAGCCTTTCAGGCTGGTGGCATCATCAAATGCGTCCATGTCGTCGCCGAAAGAAATCATGCCCAGCGAGCCGCCGACATAATTTTTTCCCAGCAGGGTGTCAGCATGAGCTGCTCCGGCACAAGCGATGAACGCTGCTGCCGCGCCTGCTGCCAATACGCTCAATTTTTTCTTCATTTTCCACTCTCCTTTTAGGGTTATGTTGCAAGGGCAGCCCGCCGGACAAATAAATGCGCCATGCCCAGCCGCTGGCTGTCACCGTAATTGTATCTCGTGCGCCGCGCTCCGTCAATTGCCGCGCCGCCTCTTGTTCAGCACAGATTGGCGGCGGAAATTCATGGTTAATACTTCCCGTCCGCATAGGCCAGCCAGCCGCCCGCAGCCACCAGCTCTTTGTCAAAGGCGTTCATTGCGAAGGAGCAGGTGGCCATGCCGCCTGTGCTGCTCTGCGCGGTGACGATGTTCAGCTTCAAATCCACTACGACCTTCACGGCCCCGCCTTTCCGGTTCAAACCGAACAGCCGGTCAATGTCCGCTTTGGCCAGCTCGACCGCGAGGATGCCGCAGTTGAACATGTTCTGGCGGAAGATGCGGGCGAAGCTCTCGCCGATGACCACGTTGATGCCGTTGACCTCCAAGGCCCAGACCGCGTGCTCGCGCGACGAGCCGCAGCCAAAGTTGGAACGCGTCACCAGCACCTCGGCAGCCTGGAAAGCCGGAGCTTTAGTGTCAAACTCCTTGCCGTCGAGAATGAGGTCTTCCAGCAGATGCGGCTGCAAGGCGCGTTTCGTGATCTCGGTCAGATACTTGGCCGGGATGATCTCGTCGGTGTTGATGTCGCTGCGGTCAATAAAGTAGGCGCAGCCGCCGAATTGCTTCATAGCGTCGTTCTCCTGCGGAAATCAGTTGAGGAATTGAGCCGGGTCGGTGATGACACCGGTCACAGCGGCGGCGGCAGCGGACAATGGACTCATCAGATGCACCATGCCGCCTTTGCCCATGCGCCCGTTGAAGTTGCGGTTGGTGGTCGAGGCGCAGGATTCGCCTTCGGCCAGCACGCCGCTGCTCATGCCGAGACAAGCTCCGCAGGTGGGATTGAGCACGCAGAAGCCCGCGTCCATGAAGACCTTGATCAGCCCTTCGTCCAATGCTTGGGAGTAGATGGCGGGCGTGGCGGGCGTGAGGATGCCGCGCACCGTGTCGGCAATCGTCCGGCCACGCAGCACAGAGGCAGCGGCCCGTATGTCTTCAATGCGGCCATTGGTGCAGGAGCCGATATAGACCTGATCTATTTTGGCGCCAGCCAGTTCGGCAATGTCTTTGACCTGATCCGGCTTGTAGCCGTGCGTGACCTGCGGCTTGAGGTTCGACACATCCAAGCGCAGAACGCTGGAGTAGACTGCGTCCGCATCGGAATGCCATTTACGGAAAGACTCCGCCGCCGCGTCCACCGAGGCATATTCGCCCTGAATGAACGGCCAGAGGTATTCCGCCGTGGTCTTGTCCGGCAGACAAATGCCGGAGGTTGCGCCAGCCTCAACCGCCATGTTGCAGAGCGTCATGCGGGAGGACATGTCCATGCCTTCCACCACCGGGCCGCAGAACTCCATCACTTTGTCCGTGGCCCCGTTGACGGTGAGCTGCTTGATGATGTTGAGGATGACATCTTTGGCATACACGCCTTTTGGCAGGCTGCCAGTGATTTCAATCTGCATCGTCTCAGGAGCGCGGAAGGCGCACACGCCTTTCAATATGCCGACCTCCAGATCCGTGGTGCCCACGCCAGCAGCGAATGCTCCGAACGCTCCGTGCGTGCAGGTGTGCGAGTCGCCCATAATGACCGTGTTGCCAGGGCGGATAAAGCCTTTCTCCGGGAAGAGCGCATGGCATACGCCGTTGCGGCCCACGTCAAAGAAATCCTTGATGCCATGCCGCCGCGCCCAGTCGCGCATGATCTTAGCCTGCATCGCGGTCTTGGAGTCCTTGGCCGGCGTGACATGATCAATCACCGCCTTGATCTTGCTGGGATCAAAGACCCGGTCTTTCCCTTTCTCCATCAAATCCATGATGGCTATCGGCGTGGTGATCTCGTGGCACATGACCACGTCGATGTCCAGCACCATGCTGCCCGGCGCGGGCGTGTCGCGCAGGTGGGCGGCGAATATCTTTTCAGCGATGGTTTGACCCATTGTGTGTTCTCCGCAAAAAATAACGTAGGAGCAGCCTCCTGCGGCTGCCCGCATAGAAGAAAATGAGAAGAAGGACAGGCACGGGGGCCTGTCCCTACTTGCTCTTAGCTTTATTGATGGCCGCTTCCAGCTCTTGAAACTGCCCTTTGTCCGAAAGTCTGATCACATAAGCGGTTGAGGCCGTGCAGACTGTCACCGCCGCGCAAGGAACCTTCCTCTTGCAAACAGCAAGCCATGCTGCTGGCACAAGACAGAGAAGGCTGCACAGGGGATGGAGCAAGAGAATCAGCAGCACGCCAAGAACGAGCAAAGGCCACACGAGCACAGGGAGCCGCTCTTCTTCTGTCAGCTTGGCCGACAGAATCTTGCGCAGTTCAAACTTCCCGGCTTCCGTGATCAGAAACTGCTCGGTGAGCCGCATTGTCTCCTTCCCGGCTGAAGCCTGCAACGACGGAACTGTATAATACCTTTCTCCTGCGGATTTGGCAACCGCCCGCCGCCGTGCAGGTTATCGCTGCCCAAAAAGAGCTGAAGCCGCAGCCTCGTTGCAGGGCCACACTTTTTGCTCTATACTGACACGCACTGCGTTCTCTGCTGGGGGCAGGCTCCTGCCTGACTTCAGCATTTTTTTCTCTGATTCGCGTGGAACCATGAACTATCAGCAGGCGTGGCAGTTTCTCGATCAGCTTCAGTTTTTCAAGATCAAGCTGGGGCTGGATTCCATGAACCGGTTTCTAGAACGGCTGGGCAATCCGCAGCACAGCCTGCGCTGTCTGCATATTGCCGGCACCAATGGCAAAGGCTCGGTTGCTGCTGCCCTGCACGCCCTGCTCACCGCAGCGGGCTATAAAACCGGCCTTTACACCTCGCCGCATCTCAGCTCGGTGCGCGAGCGGTTCAAAATCGGCGATGCGCATATCGGCAAAGAGGACTTCGCCCGCCTGCTTGGCCACATTGAGGCCGTGCTCGACGGCGGCCAGATCACCTATTTTGAATGCACGACCGTGCTGGCCTTTCTCTGGTTCGCCGAGCAGCAGGTGGATTTCGTGGTGCTGGAAACAGGCATGGGCGGCAGGCTGGATGCCACCAATGTCATCACCCCGCTGGTCTCGGTCATCACCAATGTCAGCATGGATCATGAGCAGTATCTGGGCACTACGCTGGCCGCGATTGCCGGGGAGAAAGCGGGCATCATCAAGCCGGGCGTGCCGGTGGTTTCCGCTGTTGCTGATGACGAATCAGGCCGGGTGATCCGTGAAACCTGCGCCTGGCGGAAGGCTCCGCTGCATCTCTTTGGCCGTGATTTCAGCGGCACAGGCGCAGGAAATGACCGCTGGCAATATGACGGGTTAGATGGGCTGCATTTAGCTGCCTTGCCCATGCCGCTGCACGGGGCGCATCAGATCAGCAACTGTTCGCTGGCCTTAGCGACGGTGCAGCTCCTGCAACGGCAGGGCTGGCCAGTCAGCGACGAGCAAATCCGCAGCGGCCTTGCCCAAGTCCGCTGGCCGTGCCGCTTGGAGTATTTCCGCACCGCCGAAGGACAGCAATTCCTTTTGGACGGAGCGCATAATCCGGCTGGCGCAGCGGTGCTGGCGCAGACTCTGCGCAGCAGTTTTCCCCGCCGCCGCCTGCTCCTTGTCTGGGGAGCGATGGCCGACAAAGACATCCGCACCACCCTGCGCGAGGTTGCGCCGCTCGCCGATCTGATCATTCTGACCAAGGCGGCGGAATCAGAACGGGCCGCCAGCCCGGAGCAGCTTGAGGCGGTGCTGTCCGCCGCTCTTTGGGAGAAAGCCCGGCACGCCGCCTCAGTTCCCGCCGCCTTGGCGCAGGCCCGTGCTCTTGCCGCCCCGGACGACCTGATCTGCATTTCCGGCTCGCTGTATTTGGTCGGCGCAGCCCGGCAGCTTCTGCTTGGAGGGCTGACTGATGCGGAGGAATAGACAGAATGATGAGCTGGACAATTTAAGCTTCGGCGTGGACGAAGCCTTCATCCGCGCTGAACGCAACAAAGCCAGAGACCTGCGCCGCAGCCAATGGTGGCAGCAAAAGATTGCGCCCGGCCTGTGTCAGTATTGCCAGCAGAAATTTCCGCCCAGCGAGCTGACGATGGATCACGTGGTGCCGCTTTCCCAAGGGGGCCGCTCCGTCAAAGGCAACCTTGTCCCCTGCTGCAAAAATTGCAACAGCGCAAAAAAATCCTCCCTTCCTCCTGAGCTGGAAGAGGTGCTGTTCCGGTGAGTGCAGCTTTTTTTGCTGGCATCCTCACCCGGCAGATTCTTTTCCATTGCATTTTCATCCGATTTATTCGTGTTCCAGCAGCTGGCGGAAGACGGCGCAGAATTCCTCCCAGCTCAGATTTTGATTGATGCCGGGGCAGGATTCGCGGATGGCGCGGAAGTTGTTTTCATCCGTGAGAATGCTGGGATGCAAAGGCCACTGGCCGCAACGCCACGGGCGGCCCTCATGCACCGTGCAGCCCTGCTCCGGGCTGTAGAAAATGCAGTGGTGGTCAACGATCTTCATCTGCACCACGCCCTTGGTCACGCGCCAGTATTTCGCCTCCATCTCCTCGCGGCTCTGGCCGAGCTTGGCTGTCATCCGCGCCTGATCGTCCGCATCCAAGGAAACTGTGGTTTCGCCCTGACAGCAATAACCGCAGCGGGCGCAGGTGAAAATGTCGGACAGGCTGCTCATCGCGGGTTCCTCGCTCTCCATTCCCACGGCGGCAGCGGATTTCGTTCCCGCCACAGACCGGCCCGCTTGCTTTTCGCCAGCCGTTCCAGCTCGCGCAGCTCGGTGCAAAGCGGCTGCCGCGTGCAATAAGCGGCATAAAACCAGGCATGGCCTTCGCGCACCAGCTCGCGGTTGAGCAGCTTGCCGCCGCTGCTGACCAGCCCGACCGTGCGGCCATATCTGTCCCTGTCCACGTTTTCAACCTCCACAGTTCTGCCGAGAACCTGCTCGGTGAACTGCATGGCCTGCTGCCCAGAATTTTGCCGTTTTTCCGGGCAGTCCACGCCGTACAGCCGCACTTTGACGATCTCCCGGCCTTGCTGCACCTGGAGCGTGTCGCCGTCAGAAACTTTCACCACCTGCCCTTGCCAGCCATAAGCCGATTCTGCCAGCGGCAGCAGACAGAGCAGTGCTGCGCCAATGATATTCCGCATTTTTTCCTCTTTGGTTGTCACATCAGCTCCAACAGAGCTTGAATCAGTTTGTCCGCGCCCGCGCCGATTTGGTCAACCCGCGAATCAAGCATGTAGCAGGGCGTGGTCACAATTTTATTGGCGCGGTCAACCGCGATTTCGCCGTGCAAGGTCGGGGCGTGGCTGCCGCCCATTTTGGCGATGTTTGCGGCGGTCTCCGCGTCCTGCCCGGCAGTGACGGTCACGCTGCCCAGCACTTTGGCAAGGATGACCGGAGCGATGCAGAGCGCGCCAATCGGCTTGCCTGCCGCGTGCATGGCTTTGATGGCCCGCGCCACGTCCGGGTTGACCGCGCAGTCCGGGCCGTCAAAGGCGTAGGTGCAGAGATTTTTTGCCGCGCCGACTCCGCCGGGAATGACCAAGGCATCAAAATCAGCAGCGTTGAACTGCGCCAAGTCCTTGATCCTGCCGCGAGCAATGCGGGCCGCTTCAATCAGGACATTGCGCTGCTCCGGCATCTCTTCGCCAGTGAGATGGTTCAGCACGTGATGCTGCGTCACATTCGGAGCGAAACATTGATATTCAGCCCCGTTCTTGTGGACAGCCCAAAGGGTCAGCGTGGCCTCGTGTATTTCCGCGCCGTCGCGATGGCCGCAGCCTGCGAGGATGACGGCAATTTTTTTATTGGACATGAATTATCTCCATTAAAGACTGTCATGCAGAAAAATGATCTTTCTCGTTGCAATCTGTACTATTTTCCAATAGATATCTGGTAAGAAAACTGCGTCCATCATCTGTAAGATAAAAAGAACCATTGTAGTTAATAAGGCCGATCATACAGAGGAATCCTCCTTCTTCATCTTTTAACCCAGAAATATATGTTCCATTGACATGGAACTTTACTTCAACAAAAACAGATGACAACCCTTTTTTATCAAGGATGTTCTTGAGCTGGGCGAAGGTTAACCCACATATAATTGGCTCTGGCTGATTATCGGATAGCTGTTCACGTAATTGTGCATTTTCTTTGCTCAGTCTGGTTATTTCATCTGCAAGGCCTGAAATATCCGCCTCTTGCTGCGGACGCATCCACCCCAGCAAATCTTCTCGGCGGGAAAGCTGCGCTAAGGTTTCGCCAATCGTAATCTTGATATCCTTGTAATCTTCCCAAAATCGAACCATTTTAGTTAGAACTTGCGTCCGAAATTCTTTCAGCTTATGCAGGTTCTCCGTTTCAAGGAAAGCTGTCCCGTGTTCCTTCACGCGGCTTTCAATCGCAGAATCTTTAATAACGCAAGAGAACAACGGCTTTTCTTGACTTACCGCATATTCATACTCTAACTGGGTATAACTTTTCCCTGTATTCGGATCAATGCTGCCGTAGCGCCCGCCAAGAATTAGCAAATATACATCGGATTCATCAATCCACTGTTTGATTGCCTCCATCTGCGATTCATCGCCAGATGTGAATAGTTCCATACCCGCCGGAATATGCCCGGAAGTAAGAATGGCTTCAACTGCAGCCTGCCGTTCTTTAATCAAATCGCTGTAGGTTGACGATACAAAAACTTGAAGGCGTTTTTTGATGAAATTAACCATTTTCAAGAAAATGTTGTCGTTTATCGGCTGCCGCAGCCCGCGAGAATTACGACGATTTTTCTGCTGCGCACAAAATCATCCTGCAAATTCACAAGAATGTGCTCGACGCAGCTTGCCCGCGCCGTAAAATATAGCAGCTTCATGGCGGAAATGCTCCTGAAATAAGTCCTGCTTTGGCTCAAGCCTTTCGTTGACAAAACCGCCTGAATAAGGTACTTATGCGTTCTCCATCTGCGTATTTCTGCATTCAATCTTCATTCCATATATTTTTTTCCAAGGTGGCGGTATGTCTCTTCACGTCTTCGCAGCAAGCCCTGGCTTCAGTGCCGAAGTGGCTGCTGAACCCGGCGGCGGGCATTTGAATGCCTGCTTCGCCTGCGGCGCGTGCTCCGGCGCGTGCCCGGTGAGCATGGCAGTTCCGGCGTATGATCCCCGTAAAATCATCCACATGATCCGGCTGGGCATGGAGGAGCGGCTGCTCTCCTCCGACCTGATCTGGTACTGCTCCGGCTGCCGGAGCTGCGTGCCGGTCTGCCCGCAGAATGTCGGTTTTGCCGACATCATGGCTGTGCTGCGCAAGCTGGCCCTGAAAAAGGGCTATGTCACCGAGGCCCAGCTCGTGGAGAAAGGCAAGGCCGCCCAGGTGCAGCGCGACCTCTGCGTCTCCTGTCTGACCTGCGTCCGCGTCTGCCCGTGGGGCATTCCCAAAATTGATCAAGGCGGCGTGGCGCATATTGATCCGACCGAATGCCGGGCCTGCGGCATCTGCGCGGGCGAATGCCCGGCTCAGGCGATTCGGCTCAATCGGGCGGAAGACGAGCGGCTGCTGGCCGCCTGCGGCGCAAACTAAAACCTCTGGAGCACGATGATGAGTTTCACACCGGACATACGGCTGTTCACCTGCCATTACGCCTCCCAGCAGAGCTGCGCCGAAGGCGGCACGGTTTTAAAAAGTTTGAATTTTCCCGCCAGCATCACCATCACCCGCTTGGTCTGCACCGGCAGGCTGGAAGAGCGCGACCTGCTCCGGGCTTTTGAAGACGGGGCCGACGGCGTGTATGTGGTCGGCTGCCCGACAGAGAGCTGCCACAATGTCAAAGGCAGCCAGCGGGCGGCCAAACGGGTTGCCTCGGTGCAAAAAGCTCTTGCCGAGCTGGGCGTTGCGCCAGATCGTTTGCGCATGTATCATGTCGAGCGCGGCCTGCATCCTGCGTTCATCGCTGCTGGCGAGGAGATGGATGCGCTGATCCGCAGGTTGGGGCCAAGTCCTTTCTGCCGCAAGGCGGCTTGATTCACCTTTTTGGGAGATATATTGCCATGATAGTTGCTGAACGGAAGCCGCTGGACGAAATCATCACCATGGTGCGGGACTGCGGCAGGATACTGGTGCTGGCCTGCAAAGGCTGCGTCACCGTCTGCTCGGCAGGCGGCGAGCGCGAGGCGGAGATACTGGCCTCGCTGGTCCGCCTTGGCTTGCAGAAATTAGGCAAAAACGCGGAAGTCACGACTGCCGCGCTCGTCCGCCAGTGCGACAAGGAGTACATTGACAGCCTTGATCAGC
Source organism: Candidatus Electronema sp. JM (assembly GCF_048287415.1). Classification (NCBI taxonomy): domain Bacteria; kingdom Pseudomonadati; phylum Thermodesulfobacteriota; class Desulfobulbia; order Desulfobulbales; family Desulfobulbaceae; genus Candidatus Electronema; species Candidatus Electronema sp. JM. Next base: position 175,043 of record NZ_JBLWEN010000047.1, on the reverse strand, counting down.
ACCAAGGCAAATACGATGCCATTCTCTCCACAGCCTGCGGCGTGGGCGTGAACTTCATCGCCAACCTGCGGCCCGATGACCGGGTTTTTCCTGCCCTCAACACCACCTTTTTCGGCGGTTCCGCCGAGCAGGGCGTGTGGAAAGAGATGTGCGCAGGCTGCGGCCACTGCGTGCTGCATTTCACCGGCGGCCTTTGTCCGGTGGCCCGCTGCGCAAAAAGCCTGATGAACGGCCCCTGCGGCGGTTCGGCCAATGGCCGCTGCGAGATCAACACCGAGACCGACTGCGTCTGGCAGATGATTTACGACCGCATGGGCAGGCTGAAGCGGCAGCATGAGCTGACTGCATCTGCGCCTGTCCGCGATTGGTCAACAGCCGGACATGGCGGGCCAAGGAAGCAAGTGCGGGCGGATTTGACGGTGTGAGATAACAAAACAGGGATTCAGTCTCTTCAAGCTGAATCCCTTGTTCTTTATTTCTACAAAGAGATCATGCCCTACAGCGATTTCGATCTGAAAGCCGTCAAGCAGAAGCTCGGCGTGCATCTGCTTGAGCAGCAGGGCTTGTTTGCAGGTGCGCCAAATGCTGCTCTTCGTCCGGCATTTATCGAGATTCTGCAAGAGAATGTGCCGTTGGCTCGCGCTGTCAACACGGAGAAAGCCCGTTCTGAGCTGATCATTTCCCCCGTGCTCGTGGAGCTGCGGAAGATGCTCAAGCACAGTGTCAGCCTCTTCTCCGGCATTGAGTTCAATGTTGACAAAGAAAAGGGGCTGAACGGCTTCTGTGATTTCATCGTCAGCGCGTCGCCGGAGCAGCTCATGCTGAACAGCCCAGTTATTGCCGTGGTTGAGGCGAAGAATGAAAACATCATCGGCGGGCTTGGGCAGTGCATCGCGGAAATGGTCGCGGCGAAGCTGTTTAATGAGGCGGAAGGTGAGAACAAAAATATCGGAGGCGGCATCTACGGTGTTGTCACCACAGGAACGGCTTGGAAATTCCTGCAAATGGAAGCGTGGAATGTGATGATTGACTTGGATGAATATGGGATTGAGCAGCCGGAGAAGATTCTTGGTATTCTGTTGGCAATGGCGAATACTAATTGCTGACAGCTTTGACGGGAGGAACAGTAATGTCGCAACAAATTCTTTTGTGGATTCTGGATAAAGTTGTTTTAGCAATTTGATAAAATTTGGAATGACGAAAACACTCAATTTCTTCGCTTCCGCATTTACGCCCGCCACTCTGTTTCCGGTTTTGGAACGTTCGCCAGCAAGGATTACCGACTGAAGCGCAATTCGATCAAAGAAGGCGAGTTCTCGAAAGGCGATACTTTTGAAATTGCGTAACTCACGTTGTGCAATTGAACGTTTAAATATGCTTCCATTACAACAGCAAAGCCGCATCCTCGCCAACGACCGCCTGACCGCCGATGTCTTCCGGCTCACCATCCATGCGCCGGAGATCGCCGCAGCGGCATCTCCGGGCCAGTTCGTCATGGTTCAGGTCAGCAGCAGCCTTGATCCGCTCCTGCGGCGGCCTTTTTCTATCCACAGCCGGAGCGCGGACGGCAGCCTCAGCCTGCTGTTCAAGGTGATCGGCAAAGGCACGGCCCTGCTGGCGCAAGCCAAGCCCGGCGATGAGATTGATCTTCTTGGCCCGCTGGGCAAAGGCTTTGATCTGACCGCCGCTGAAAAGCCTGTTTGCCTGATTGGCGGCGGCATGGGCATTGCCCCGCTGCTTTTTCTCGCGCAAGAACTGCCCGGCAAAAAATACGCCCTGCTTGGCGCGCGCAACCGCGACGAACTGGCCCCATTGGCTAAACTCTTCGCCGACATCGGCTGCGCAGTGCAGCTTGCCACGGATGACGGCAGCCTCGGTCATCACGGTTTCATTCCCGACTTGCTCGACGCAGTGCTGCCGGACGTGGGCCAAGTCTGCACCTGCGGCCCCAAGCCGATGATACGCAGCGTGGCCAGCAAATGCCGTCACGCCGGAACGCCTTGCCAAGTCTCGGTGGAAACCCACATGGCCTGCGGTATGGGAGCCTGTCTCGGCTGCGTCCTGCCCGGCGCGGACGGGCGGCAGGTGCACGTCTGCACCGACGGCCCGGTCTTCAACGCGGAGGAACTGGCATGGCAGCTCTGAAACCTGATCTGAGGGTGCAAATCGGCCCGCTGGAGCTGCGCAATCCTGTGCTGACCGCCTCCGGCACCTTTGGCTATGCGAAAGAATTCGCGCCATTCGTCAACCTGAATCGGCTCGGCGGCATCATCGTCAAGGGCATTTCGCTGGAGCCGCGACCGGGCAATCCGCCGCCGCGTATTGTTGAGACTGCCTGCGGAATGCTCAACGCCATCGGCTTGGAGAATGTCGGCGTTGACCGTTTCATCAGTGAGAAAATGCCGTACCTGCGCACGCTGGCCGCGCCGCTGTTCGTCAATATTCTTGGCGACTCGGTGGAAGACTACCGCGAGCTGGCCAGCCGCTTGGACGACGTGCCGGGCATCAGCGGCATCGAGGTCAACATTTCCTGTCCGAACGTGAAAAAGGGCGGCGTGGCTTTCGGCTCGTCTCCAGAGATGGCAGGGGCAGTGACAAAGGCGGTGCGCACCGCAACCAAGCTGCCGGTCATTGTCAAACTTTCGCCCAATGTCAGCGACATCACCGTGATGGCCAAGGCCGTGGAAGCGGCGGGCGCGGACGCGGTCTCGCTGATCAACACCCTCATCGGCATGGCGATCAACGCGGAAACGCGCAGGCCACGCCTGGCCAACATCATCGGCGGCCTCTCCGGCCCGGCGATCAAGCCCATAGCCCTGCGCATGGTCTGGCAGACAGCGCGGGCGGTCTCCATTCCAGTGATCGGCATCGGCGGCATCGGCACTGCGGAAGACGCGGTGGAATTTCTGCTGGCCGGAGCAAGCGCGGTGCAGGTCGGCACAGCCAATTTTTACGATCCCTCGGCAGCGGAAAAAATCGTCGCCGGGCTGGAAGCGTATTTGCAGCGGCATAGCGAAGAGCGGATCAGCAATCTGATTGGCGCATTGGACGCAGGAGGGAAGTGATGGAGCTGGGCAAAATTTGCGTCTCCTTGGCCGGAGCGGATGCGGCGGCAATTTGCGAGCAGGCGCGGCAGGTTGCGGATCTGGCTGATGTGCTGGAAATCCGCCTCGACAGCATGGCTGCGCCGGAGCCGGAGAAGTGCTGCTCGCTGCTGCGCAAGCCGCTGCTTTTCACCAACCGCCCGACCTGGGAAGGCGGCCAGTTCGCCGGCAGCGAGGAGGAGCGCATTGTCCAGCTTTTGGAGGCGGTGCGGCTGCGGGCGGCATATATTGATCTGGAGCTGCGGGCGGCTTTGGCGGGCCGTCACCGTCTGCTTGACGCCATGCAGGACAGCCCGACTCGGATGATCATCTCCTGGCATGATTTTGCAGGAACTCCAGCAGCATTGGAGCTGACCGAAGTGCTCCATCAGATGATGGCCAGCGGAGCGCATATCGGCAAAATAGTCACCATGGCGCACAGCCCAAACGATGTGCTGCGCGTGCTGGCCCTGCTTGAGCAGGCGCGGGCGGCGGGTTTCTGTCTGAGCTGCTTCTGCATGGGCGAGGCTGGCCGCATCAGCCGTTTAGCCACGCTCTATCTCGGCGGCTACATGACCTACGCTTGTTTGAACGAAGCGCAGGCTACCGCGCCCGGCCAAATTTCCGCAGCCCGGCTGCGGGAGATTGCTTGCCTGATTTACAAAAGCTGACTGATTGCTGTCTAAGTCATACATGATTCATGTTAGTGGCTCTTGTATTTTCTGGAAGCCGGGGGCGCAAATTCCGGCTTGCTGCTGCTGACGGAGAGCGCGGAATACGATATAATGGCGGGGCGGACGCAGAAGTTCGCCCCATTTTTTTCAAAACACAAAAACACGCAGGAGCATGGCATGGCACAGGAGCGCGGCAGATTGTCTCCATTGGAAATACTCCACACCGGGCCGGTAGTGCCGGTCGTGGTGCTGCGCAATGCTGAACATGCCCTGCCGCTGGCCAAGGCTTTGCTCGCAGGCGGCATCCGGGTGCTGGAAATCACCCTGCGCAGCGGGGCCGCGCTGGATGCCATCCGCCGCATCGGCATGGAGCTGCCGGAACTGATCGTCGGCGCAGGCACCGTGCTGACTGCGGACGATCTCCGCTCTGTGGCGCAGGCAGGCGGCAAGTTCGCCATCAGCCCTGGTCTGACCCCGACTTTGTATGCTGCCGCTCATGACGGCCCGATTCCGCTGATTCCCGGTGTCGCCACGCCGTCCGAGCTGATGCTGGCGCAGGAGCGCGGTTTCACCGAGTTGAAATTTTTTCCGGCAGAGGCGGCGGGCGGCGTGGCGATGCTCAAAGCCCTGCAAGGGCCGTTTCCCCGGATCACCTTCTGTCCGACTGGCGGCATCACGCAAGAAAATTGCAAAAATTATCTCGCGCAGGCGAATGTGGCCTGCGTCGGCGGCTCATGGATTGCGCCGCCGGAATTGATTGAGAAGGGAGAATGGGGCAGTATCGTCAAACTGGCGGCGCTGGCTGCTGGCCGGTGAAGCGGCCAAAAAAAGGTTTCGATTGACAGGCCGGGCGTTCCCTTTTAAGCTGCATTGCTGGAAGTGCGCGGTCTGCTCAAGGCCTCGCGGCTGTTGCCATAAAACGTCAACCAAATGGGGGATGAGAGGGTATGAAAAGAAAAAAAATGCTTGGCCTGGTCTGCGGTCTGCTGCTTGCTGTTCCTGGCGCAGCGATGTCACAGTCCTTCGGCACGGGCATGGATGCGGGCGAGGTGGCTGACAAAATTGCCAGATCGTCTGTGCGCACCATTTACACCAACCTGCGCAAAGAAGGCATTCCGTGGAAAACCATCCGCGACCAGTACATGCCGGGCATTCTGACCAAGTCCCTGCGCACTGTGCAGCGCGGCTACACCAGCGAGGCGATTCTGAACGATTTTCTGCCGACCTTGCTCCGCTCCTACTACAGCGAGATTGACCAAATCAACCGGGAGAATCACTTCACCTGCGTTGAACAGACCTTCATTGTCAAAACCATCGTGCCGTTCATTAAAGAGTGCGAGATGCAGCTGGGGCCGTGGCGGATCAGCGTCACACAAGTTGTTGACATGGTGCTGAATGTTTCGTATCCGTACCAAGTGTGCAGCACCGGCTGCAGGAATAAAGTGCGGAGCGAGTTCTCGTCGACCTTCAGCTACAATTTCCCCGCTTCCAGATTCGGCAAAATCTGCGCTGAATGAGCACTCAATCACCTCAATTGAAGAACAAGGAGCCGGTTGACATGAACAAGAAGGCAATTTTCGGCGCGCTGCTGGCCGCCGCCCTGCTGCACGGACCTGCGGACGAGGCTGCCGCCGCCCAGAACAGCAGCTTCTATAAAATGGCGAAGAAAACCTCTTCGACGCTTGTTTCCAGCTCATGGAACAGCCTTGGGCGAGACTGCCACAAGGCGGATACGTTAGTGCAGATCATCGGCGACGGGGTTGACCGTGTCACCAGAGACCTGCGCAACCGCCGCTTTAAAGGCCAGATGGCGGTGGATTTCGGTAACGGCTACATTGACGGTCTGGTCGGCACCTTGGATGACATTGTCAACCAGTGCTCGAACGAGTGCAGCATCATCGGCAACGCCTCCGGCAGATGGTCGTCGGAAATTTTCTGCGCGGTGTCTGATGTCATTGGCAGTTCGGCAAAATTTGACGGCCTGACAGACCGGCCGAACATCGTCTGCGGCGAAGCCTATCGCATGAGCTGCGAGTCCACGTTTGTCGGACGCTGCAACGAAATTTGCCCGCAGTACACCAAAGGCGGCAATTTTGACAGCTACTATCCCGCCAGCCGGGGCGGATGCTGCTCATATGATGTGAAAGACTGAGCAGATGGAGAAAAAAAACATGGCCTATCAAAAAAACGTTGTTCTGCTGACCGCCTGCGCGGCCACGCTCTGCCTGAGCGGCATGGCGCAGGCCAATCCGCACGCCCTGAGCAGCAGCGGCCATTGGGCGCTCCACCTGCCCTTTGACCTGGAGCCGTCGGAGCTGACGGGCGGCCGGTATCTCGGCATGGGCAATGCTGCTGCCGCAGTCGCCGATGATGTGCGGGCCGTTGGCCTGAATCCGGCAGGACTGTCCGGCCTGCGCACCATGCAGTTTGCCGCCGACCTCAGCTATTCGTCCTATGAAAAGGACTATATGGACACCTATGCCGCCGTCAACAACATCGGCTTGGGACCAGAGCTGGGAGAAATCAGAACCTTTGACGACAGCCTTGGCGATCTGTCCTTTGCCGGAGCGGCCATGCCGGTGATTCCCGACAAGCTGACCGCTGCTGTCTATTACCGCAGTTCAGCGTTCACCGGCAGCGATACCCAGAATTCCGGGCCGCAGGCTGTGCTCGACGGCTTGGTGCTCCAGCAGAATATTTCGGAAAAAAATATCGAAGAATACCGAAAGAACAGCTACGGGCTTGCCGCCGCTTTTAATTACAGCCGACAGCTCTCTTTCGGCATGACGGCCAGCTTGGAAACGCTGAACACTGATCTGCGCGAAATGTGGACCAGCAACACCTACATTGGCAGCACCCGCAACAGTTCCAGCAGCTACGGCGGCACCATCGAAGGTGACGACAAAGATTACGGCTTCAGCGTCGGTGTGCTGTTCAAGCCGTCGTCCGATCTCTCCGCCGCTGCCTCGTACCGCAAGGGCAGCTCATTCAGCATTGATTACCGCAGCATGGAGTCCGCCTGCTCTTTTGGCAACTGCTACAATGCCGCTGAAAATTCGCAGGCCGCCTTTGACACCCCGGATATCTGGACTCTTGGCGTGGGCTGGAATCCGGCTCCTGACTGGCTGCTTTCCGCACAGACCGACTGGGTGGAATACTCCGCGCTGGCTGATGCCAGCACCAGCGGCAACACGCTGGATGAGGCCATTGACGACGGCGTGATTCTCCGCTTTGGCGCGGAAAAAACCTTTGCCATGTCCAACGGGCTGGCCTGTCAGCTCCGGGCGGGCTTCTTCCGCATCCCGGATCATGACGGCTTTCAGGCAATTGACTCCGACCAGCTGCACTACACGCTGGGCGGCGGCATGAACTGGAACAAGCAGCTCCGGCTGGATTTGGGCGCAAGCATATCCGAAGACACCTTCAACAGCCTGCTGTCGTTGACCTACAATCTGTAAGTACCCGTAGGGGCGAAAAATTTTTCGCCCCTACATCTCGCATACTCCTTCCCGCAGCAGTCTTTCAGTCCAAGCCCCCGCAGTCAAAGGCGTTGCGCAGCAGCTCCACCCGGAACGAATCTTTTTCAGCAAAGACAGCGGCCACATCAAAACGCAGCGGCATTTCCAGCCCGTGCGCGGTCAGGTATTCCAGCGCGGCAGCAGCCAGCCTGCGCTGCTTGCGCAAATCCACTGCCTCGAAAGGACTGCCAAACTTGCCGCTGCGCCGGGTTTTCACCTCAACTACGACCAGGCAGCCGCCGTCTATGGCGATGATGTCAATTTCCCCGGAAGGCAGGCGGCAGTTGCGCTCGGCAACCGTCCAGCCCAGCCGCTCTAAATGGCGGGCCGCTGCTTCCTCACCGGCTTGGCCGGTTCTTTTGCCGGAAGGATTCAAGGGCATTTTGGGAAAGAAGGAATTTTTTGCTTTGTGCAGCGTATTTCTTTGTATTATTAGCCATATCGCTGACTTGATAATCAAAGGAGCCGCAGCAGTCCTGTGTCAGCGATTTGAGCTTGTCGTAGAAGTCGACCTCGGCAAGCTGCAGCTCGCAGTGCAGCTCAATCCGGCCCGGCGTTGGGTAGTTGTAGGTGATGTTCTCGCCGCGTTTCTCCACGCAGAGGTTCATCAGGCCGCCAAGATTGTCCCCCGCTGCTGTTTAGTTTGAGGGCAGAGATGCAATTGCAGATTGAACATGTTTTTCCTCATTGGCGGCGGCGAATTATTGCTGCTCCGCCATCTTGCGTTTCAGGTCGTCGTAATTTTTCTGATAAAGATCAAGGTATGGATGATAGGAAATTTTTTCTTCATGATGGCGATAGCCTTATGGTTGATGCAAATGGCACATCATCCAGAACAATCTATTTTTCTATAATGCACTGTGCCAAATTGGAGATCATAGACTGCGAAATCACCTTTATCACCTTTGCGTGCTTCTGGAATAATGAACAACATTTTCCCACTAAAATAAAAGACTGTCGGTCACCAATTGGTGAACCGAATATTGCCATTCTTAGACTTTTTTTATCAATCTTCTGGAGAATATCCTCCAATACGTCATTGCTTTTTTTCTCTGCAACTATATCGCGCTCAAGGTTCTTGTCCTTCAGCGCAATTTTGTACTGCCGCATATAGGGCTGCGCCTTTTCGATCTGGGCTTCAGGAATCAACCTTTTATAACTGCTCAAGGGCCGCTCCTGCCGCCTTGCGGCGCGACAGCTCCTCCTTCCAGCTTTTCTCTGTGTCGGCAAATTTTTCCTGCACATTTTTTAACTGCTGTTCTAAAAGTGCACGCTGTCCGGCATCGGCATTCTGCATCCTGCGGACAATCTCATCCGCCAGCTTCTTCTATCCTTCCTCGTACTGCTCCTTATTGAGACCATAATTATTGACAGTGACTTCACCAGGGCCGGTGTTGTTCACCGAAACATTTTGATTGTCCCCACTGCGTTCGGCAGCAGGCTTCGCGCCTTTTCCTTCATCCGCGCCAGCCTTGCCGCTGCTCTTCCAACTCAGCAGCAAACCGCCTGCAATAGCCAGCAGGGCCAGCACAAAGGCAAAATTCATCCCTTTGTGCAGCAGCCGCTCCATTGCTGTGCCGGAGAGCTTCTTGTTGTTGAGAAATAACGGCTTGATCAAGGCCGCGAAAAGAAAAAGGCCGAATCCGGCAAGCACCAAAGGGTGCTGCAACGCCTCAATCCATTTGTCAACATTCATCGCCGATGTCTCTTTGTCCTACAGGGGTGAAAAATAATCCACTGCGCCTGCCAGAAAGCATATTTTTTATACCTTTTCATCCAAAAAATATATGAGCAAACAGTCCGCGTCTATTTCCTCATATATTTTTCCTATTAAAAGATAGTCGCGGACTATGAGCAGATATAAAAAATATACTTTCTCATAGTCCGCGACTGATTCTTTCTCTGTCCCGCCTCAATGCTCCGTCTTCAGCACGGACAGAAAGGCCGACTGGGGAATGTCGACATTGCCCACGGTTTTCATCCGCTTTTTGCCCGCCTTCTGCTTCTCCAGCAGCTTGCGTTTGCGGCTGATGTCGCCGCCGTAGCATTTGGCCGTGACATCCTTGCGCAAGGCCGAGATGTTCGTCCGTGCCACCACGTTGCCGCCAATGCTGGCCTGAATGGCAATTTTGAACATCTGGCGGGGAATCTCCTCCTGCAAACGCTCGCAGGCAGCCAAGCCGCGCTCCCGCGCCCTCACCCGGTGCGTGAGCTGGGACAGCGCATCCACCCGCTCGCCGTTCACCAAAATATCCAGCTTGACCAGATCGCTGGCGCGGTAGTCAATAAGCTGATAATCAAAGGAGCCGTAGCCCTGGGTCAGCGACTTGAGCTTGTCGTAGAAGTCGTAAATGACCTCCGCTAAGGGCAGTTCGCAGTGCAGCTCAATCCGGCCCGGCGTGGGGTAGTTGTAGGTGATGTTCTCGCCGCGTTTTTCCACGCAGAGGTTCATCAGGCCGCCCATGTAGCGTTCCGGGATGAGGATGTTGGCCTTGATGAACGGCTCCTCGACCTGCTCAATGGTGCTGGGATCAGGGAAATAGGATGGGTTGTCGATCATCTGCACCACGCCGTTCTGGAGGGTGATGCGGTATTTGACCGAAGGCACGGTGAGAATGATGGAGATGTCGAACTCGCGCTCGATGCGCTCCTGAATGACTTCCAGATGAAGCAGGCCGAGGAAGCCGCAGCGGAAGCCAAAGCCTAAGGCTGCCGAGGAATCCTTTTGGAAGGTCAGCGAAGCGTCGTTGAGCTGGAGTTTTTCCAAGGCAGCGGCCAGCTCCTCGTAATCGTCGGCGGAAATGGGATAAATGGAAGAAAAGACAACCTGCTGCACTTCTTTGAAGCCGGGCAGGGCGACAGCGCAAGGGTCGTCCTTTCTGGTGATGGTGTCGCCGGGCTTGGCATCAGACAGGGTTTTAATCCCAGCAATGACATAGCCGACCTCGCCTGCTGACAGGATGTCCTTCTGGTTGCGGGTGATCTGAAACCAGCCCACTTCCTCGACTTTATATTCCGAGCCGTTGTGCATGAAAACAATCGTGTCGCCCGGCTTGAGCGTGCCGTTGACTATGCGCACGGAAATGACCGTGCCCCGGTAGGGGTCGTATTTCGCGTCAAAAATCAGGGCTTGCAGCGGAGCCTCAGGGTCGCCCTGCGGTGGCGGCAGGTATTTGACGATGGCCTCCAGAATATTTTCCACACCAAGGCCTGTTTTTGCCGAGCATTTCTGCACGGTCTCCAAGCTCAGGCCGAGATCGTGGCTGATCTCATGGGCCACCTTTTCTGGTTCAGCGGCAGGCAGGTCAATCTTGTTGATCACCGGAATAATTTCCAAATCGTTCTCCATCGCCAGATAGAGGTTGGCGAGGGTTTGCGCTTCCACGCCTTGGGCCGCGTCAACTAAGAGCAAAGCACCCTCGCAGGCGGAGAGGGCACGAGAGACCTCATAACTGAAGTCCACATGGCCGGGGGTGTCGACCAGATTAAGGACATACTGCTGGCCGTCCTTGGCCTTGTAAGGCAGGCGCACGGTCTGGCTTTTGATGGTGATGCCGCGCTCCCGCTCAATGTCCATGTTGTCCAGAAGCTGATCTTGGAATTCCCGCGCCGTGATCACGCCGCAGAGCTGAATGAGACGGTCGGAGAGCGTTGACTTGCCGTGGTCAATATGGGCAATCACGCTGAAGTTGCGGATGTTTTTCATATTCTCTTGTATCTTGTCTGAAAAGGGGGTATTCTTGGCCGCTGGCAGATGGAAGGCAGTATAAATATACTGAATTTGAAACTTTTTCAAGCAATAGAGCGCAGAACCGGCCCGGCGGCCTGTTTTCCCTGCGCAATGCGTGAATTTTCTGCCGGAATGCGGTAAGCTGAAGCCATGATTGACGAGACCGAACAGAGCATTCAGGACGACGAGGAACTCCGCGAGGAGGAGCCGGAAGCCGAAGACGGGCAGCCGTATTATCCGGTGACGTTAGTCACGCCCAGTGATGACGCGAACCTGCCTGCGGTCAGCAACCCGGCCTTGCACCGTTATTTGCAGGAAATCAGCCAGTATGAGCTGCTTTCCCGTGAGGAGACCGAGGAGCTGGCCATCCGCTTCCGTGAAACCGGCGACCCGGAGGCCGCCTACCGCCTTGTTTCCGCCAACCTGCGGCTGGTGGTCAAGGTGGCGATGGATTTTCAGAAATACTGGATGCAGAATTTCATGGATTTGGTGCAGGAAGGCAATGTCGGCCTCGTCCAGGCGACGAAAAAATTCGATCCGTACCGGGGGGTGAAGTTTTCTTATTACGCCGCCTACTGGATCCGCGCCTATATCCTCAAATTTATTATGGACAACTGGCGGCTGGTGAAGATCGGCACCACCCAGACCCAACGCCGCCTCTTTTTCAGCCTGAATAAAGAAAAGAAGCTGCTGGAGGCGCAGGGCTTCAAGCCGGATGTCAAGCTCTTGGCCGAGCGGCTTCAGGTCAAGGAAAGTGAAGTGGTGGAGATGGGCCAGCGCATGGACAGCTGGGATGTCTCCTTAGAAGCCCCGGTGCTCGGCGATTCCGATGACGAGCAGAAGGAGTTCTTCCCAGCCAGCGGCCCGGCGGTGGAGGACATCGTTGCCCTGAATGAGGTGCGGGAGCGCATCGCCAAAATTCTCGGCCATGTGGACGAGGTGCTGAATGAGAAAGAAAAAGTCATTCTCAACAGCCGTTTGCTCAGTGACGAGCCGGAAACCCTGCAAGTCATCGCCGAGCAGTTTAAGATTTCGCGGGAACGGGTGCGGCAGATTGAGGCCAACCTGCTGAAAAAGTTGAGAGCTATTTTTGAAAAAGAACTGCCCGATGTCCGGGATTATCTTGATGTTGAACCAAATGCGCCTGCCGCCAGCTCCAGCCGTTATTGAGCCGGGTTTTCTCTGTTATTTTTTGCCGTTGAGGTGAACATGAATGTTCCTCTGCTGGATCTGCATCCGCAGACCGCCGCCCTGCGTGACGAAATCCTCCGGGCTGTCACTGAGGTGCTTGATTCCACTGCCTACATCCTTGGCCCCAAGGTCACGCGGCTGGAGGAGGAGGTTGCCGCGTATTCCGGCGCGGGCTTCGGCATTGGTGTGAGCAGCGGCACCGATGCCCTGCTGATGGCCCTGATGGCTTTGGAAATCGGGCCGGGCGACCGCGTTCTGACCACGCCATATTCCTTCTTCGCCACAGTCGGGGCGATTTTGCGCGTGGGTGCACTGCCGGTCTTTGCTGACATTCAGGCAGAGACCTTCAATATTGATCCCGACAAAATGGCCGAGCTGCTTGCCGACGATGCCAAGAAGGGTAAGAGCATCAAAGCGATTATTCCGGTGCATCTTTTCGGCCAATGCGCGGACATGGGCAAAATCGTAGCCTTGGCCGAACAATACGGCATCCCGGTGATCGAGGACGCAGCGCAGGCCATTGGCTCCGAATATCCAATGTCGGAGAAAGACGGCTCGGTGCGGTGGCGCAGGGCAGGTTCAATGGGATTGGCAGGCTGCTTTTCCTTCTTCCCGTCGAAAAACCTTGGCTGCTTGGGCGACGGCGGCATGGTCATCAGCTCCGACAAAGCCTTTGCCGACAACCTGCGCTGCTACCGCAATCACGGGGCGCAGCCGAAATATTATCATGCCAAGATCGGCGGCAACTTCCGTCTTGATCCGCTTCAGGCCGCTGTTCTCAGCGTCAAGCTGCCGCATCTGGAACAATGGCACAAGCAGCGGCAGGAAAACAGCCGCATCTATCGGGAGCTGTTCGTTCAGGCCGGACTGACGGACAATCCGGTGATTTTGCCCAAAGCGGTTTATGCCAACAGCCCGGACGCAGCGGCCCACCATCACCATATTTACAACCAGTTCGTCATCCGTGCGCCGCGCCGCGAGGAGTTGCGCAATTATCTGCACAAGCAGGGCGTGGGCTGCGAGGTTTATTACCCGGTCTGCCTGCACAAGCAGGATTGCATGAAAAAATACGGCACAATCGAGCTGTCTCTGCCAATCGCCGAGCAGCTGGCGCAGGACTCGCTCGCCCTGCCGATTTTCCCGGAACTGGGCCGCGAGCAGCTTGCCCGCGTGGTTGAGGTTATTGCCGAGTTTTACCGTTCCTGAATCCGGCTGAAGAAGACTGTCCTTTTCCTTCCGCTGCGGCCTGCGCCGTCAGCGGAGGATTTTTTATTTTTATTTCACGAGTGCTGAATCATGGTTGAACGCATCCCCATGTCCCAAAATGGCTATGCCAAGATGAAACAGGAGCTGGAGCGGCTGGAGAAAATCGAGCGGCCCGATGTGGTCAAGGCGATTGAAACCGCCCGCGCCCACGGCGATTTGAAGGAAAACGCCGAATATCACGCGGCCAAGGAACGGCAGAGCCTGATTGAAGGCCGCATTCTGGAGCTGAAGGACAAGCTGGGCCGGGCCGAGGTGATTGATTGCACCAAGGTCAGCACCAAGCGGGCCGTCTTTGGCGCGGTCATCACGCTGATGGACATGAAGACCGACGAGGAAGTGACCTACCAGCTCTTGGGGCCGGAAGAATCGGACGTGAAAAGCGGCTCGATCTCCGTGCTGGCGCCGCTGGGCCGCTCCATTCTCGGCAAGGCCGTGGGTGATGAAATCACCGCCAAAACGCCGGGCGGGGTGCGGGAGTTCGAGGTGATTGAAATTAAGGCGGGGACGTTTTGCTGAGATATTCTTATCCGCCAGCAGTTTTTCTCACGTTGCTTTTATCAGCATAATATTACCTTGCTTATTTCGTTGGCAATACCAACGAAAGCAGTTTGGAAATCGCAACAGTGGATTATAAGCAATCAATGAAATCAACCTTCAACCAAGCAAAACAGCTATGGCGCTGATTGTGCAGAAATTCGGCGGAACCTCGGTCGGTTCCACGGATAAGATAAAGAATGTGGCCAAGCGGGTGCTGCGCTACAAGGAGCAGGGCCACCAAGTGGTGGTGGTGCTCTCGGCAATGTCTGGCCAGACCGACAAATTGCTCGGCATGGCGGCGGAGATGCAGCGGCTGCCTGATCTCCGCGAGACCGACATGCTTATTTCCACCGGCGAGCAGGTGACGATTTCCCTTTTCGCGATGGCGGTGAAAGAGGCGGGCAGCGACGCGGTCTCCCTGCTCGGCGATCAGGTGCGGATCATCACTGACGCGATGCACACCAAGGCCCGCATCCGCGACATCGAAACTGACTTGATCCGCAGGCATCTGGATGCGGGCCGGGTGGTGGTTGTCGCCGGTTTCCAAGGTGTGACTGCCGAGGGCGAGATCACCACGCTGGGCCGTGGCGGCTCCGACACCACGGCAGTGGCACTGGCCGCTGCGCTCAAGGCCGACAGCTGCGAGATTTACACCGATGTTGAGGGCGTGTACACCACCGATCCCAACATCTGCGCCCAGGCGCGCAAAATCAAGATGATCACCTATGACGAAATGCTGGAGCTGGCCAGCCTCGGCGCCAAGGTGCTGGAAATCCGCTCCGTGGGCCTGGCCAAACGCTACAAGGTTCCGCTGCATGTTCGTTCCACTTTTTCAGAAAACGAAGGCACTTGGGTCGTCGAGGAGGACAGACTTATGGAGTCCATGCTGGTCTCAGGCATCACCTACAGCAGAAAGGAAGCCCGCATCACCATCAAAGGCGTGCCGGATCAGCCGGGCGTTGCTTCCAAAATATTCCAGCCTATCTCCACTGCGGGGATACTGGTGGACATGATCATTCAGAACACCAGAGAAGGGCAGCTGACTGACATCACCTTCACGGTGCTGCGGACAGATTTTGCCAGAACCATGGAGATGCTGAAAAAAACAGCAGCGGATGTCGGCGCGGAGTCAGTCAGCAGCGACGAGTCCATCGCCAAGATTTCCATCGTTGGCGTAGGAATGCGCAATCATTCCGGCGTGGCCTCAACCATGTTCCAAGTCATGGCCAATGAAGGCATCAACATCATGATGATCGGCACCTCGGAGATCAAAGTTTCCTGCGTCATCGCCGAGAAATACACCGAGCTGGCTGTGCGCTCGCTGCACACCGCCTTTGCCTTGGACAAGGCGAATCAGCCTGCTGAGGAATAGCTTTCGCTACTATGAGTTAGTATAGGGTGATAATTTATTGTATAATTACCCTATACCAACTCATCATCATCTGCTATCTTAATAGTATTTTTTATATTAAAAATATCCTCTTTGGGGCAAATTTAAATTTACTATCGTAAGTATAAAAAATGATTAAAAAATATCAATTTTTGATTGCATTTTTTATAACATTTTTTCCATCACTACTATTAGCTTCCGTTTTCCTTTCTGATAATTTTAGTGATAGTTCTGTTGATGTAAAAAAATGGCATTATCCATATTGGGGAGGATACAGACTTGGAAGAACAATATTTAAGGATGATGGATATCCAGAAACAAAAAATGGAAATGTAATCATCTCTGTTGAGAGTTATAACCCACAAGATGATTTAAAGTCAACTTTTTACGGAACAAGTCTCGTGAGTAATGATCACTTTTATTCGGAAAATAGTTATGTTCATGTAAAAGTTCGCGCTAAAATGAGTACTGATACTCCTGGTATTGTTTGTGGAATTTTTATGTTCTCATTTAGAGATGAAAGTGAAAACTTGCATGATGAAATTGATTTCGAGATTGTCACTTCAGAGCCAGATGCAGTCATGACTAATGTTTACAAAAATGAACCACTTGGTGCTGGATATCCCGAGTTTTATGTTTATGACTCAGGAACGATAACAGATTTTCATATTTATGAAATAATATGGGAAAAAAATAAAGTTTCTTGGATTGTTGATGGCAATATCGTTAGAACAGAAACTGAAAAAGCTCCAGAAATCCCTATGGAATTGCATTTAAATGCTTGGGCGGCTGATTCGGAATGGACACAGGCATATAATCCATATTTAAATCCTGCTGAATCGTTGATCAACAATCAAAAAATTGATATGATTATTGATTATGTAGAAATTAAAACATCTTTCAATTTATCCCCTATCTTGTATCTTCTGAAAATGAAGCAATGATCGAATCACCATGTTTTTAGAAAAAACTCTTAATCACTACCAAAAAAATTCCGCTCGCCGAACATGTCCGCCGCCTCACTGACCCGCTTTGCGTGGCTGTCCATCGCCGCCGCACTTCTCACGATTTTACTGAAATCCGTTGCCTATCTGCTCACCGGTTCGGTCGGCCTGCTTTCGGACGCGCTGGAATCGCTGGTCAATCTGGCTGGCGCGCTGATGGCCTTGGCCATGCTGGCGATTGCAGCCAAGCCTGCTGACGAAGATCATGCCTATGGCCACAGCAAAGCGGAGTATTTCTCCAGCGGCGTGGAAGGCATTCTGATCCTGATCGCGGCGGTCAGCATCGGCGTGACAGCAGGGCAGCGGCTTTTCGCGCCCAAGCCGCTGGAGCAGATTGGCATGGGCTTGGCCGTTTCGGTTGCCGCCTCCTTGGTCAATCTCTTCGTCGCCCTGTTTTTGCTCAAGGCGGGCAAACGCTATCATTCAATCACCTTAACCGCCAACGCGCACCACTTGCTCACCGATGTCTGGACTTCGGCAGGCGTGCTGCTTGGCGTGGGCGCGGTCGCCCTGACTGGCTGGCAGCGGCTTGATCCTCTGGTCGCACTCGCCGTGGCAGGCAACATCGTCTGGGCCGGATTCCGCATCGTCCGCAGCTCAGTGCTGGGGCTGATGGACACCGCCCTGCCGCCGGAAGAGCAGGCAGCCATCCAGCAGGTGCTGGACAACTACAGCCAGAGCGGGGTGCAGTTTCATGCCCTTCTCACCCGGCAGGCAGGAATGCGCCGTTTTGTTTCGGTGCATGTGCTGGTTCCTGGCACGTGGACTGTGCAGAAGGGCCATGAGCTGCTGGAGCAGATTGAAGCCGATTTTCGCCGGGCTGTGCCGAACACCACCGCCCTGACTCATCTGGAGCCGCTGAACGACCCGGTTTCGTGGCATGACACTGGCTTGGACCGGACAGAACAGCCCGAATCGACAGAAAAAGAGAACAATGCTTGTTGATGCTGCCAAAACCTGCGTCATCGGCGACATCCACGGATGCAGCGACGTGCTGGCCGAGCTGCTGCCCCTGCTGGAAAGTCGGACGGAGTATTTCGTTTTTCTTGGCGATTACATAGACCGGGGGCCGGACTCAAAAGGGGTGATTGACCTGTTGCTCGACTTCCGCAAGCGGCATCCGCGCACAGTCTTCCTGATGGGCAATCATGAGATGATGCTGCTGGAATACCTGCAAGGGAACGATGAGGAGTTTTTTCTCAACGCCGGTGGCCGCGAGACCTTGGCCAGCTACGGCATCAGCGTGGACGCAGGCTCGGCGGAGGTGGAAGCGCAGTTGCCGCCGGAACATCTGCATTTCTTCAAAAATCTTCCCATCCTCTGGGAAGATCAGCACGCCATCTATGTCCATGCCGGACTGGAGCCGGGTGTGCATCTCAGCCGTCAGCTCGCTGCCTGCTGCCTCTGGATCAGGGACGAGTTCATCCGCTGCCAGCACCGCTTTGGCAAGCCTGTGGTCTTTGGTCACACGGTATTTATCAAAAAGCCGTTGGTGCAGCGCAACAAGATCGGCATTGACACCGGCGCAGTGTATGGCGGCAGATTGACCGCCATGCTGCTGCCGGAGCGCGAATTCATCTCTGTCGCTGCACCGAAACGCTCAGACTGGCCAGAACTCTCTGGCGAGGAGGAGGGCGTAGTCGAGGGCAGGACATGGGGCTTTGGTCTTGGCAAGCTGCTCCGCCTTTTCCGCTGAGAGATTGACCGGCCAGCCTGCAATCGGCTCGCCGGACAGCTCGGCCAGCACCGCCAGCGCACCGTTGCGCAAGGCATTCAGATAATAGCCGCCTTCCAGCGTCACCAGCAGCCTGCCGCCGCAGACCTCAGCCGCAGCCTCCACCATCTTCCGCGTCATCCAAGCAATGCCGTCCGGCGTGACCTGCATGTCACCAAGCGGGTCGCCTTTGCAGATGTCAAAGCCGCAGGAGATCAGGATCAGCTCCGGCTGATAGGCCCGCGCCACCGGCACGACCAGCTCATTGAAGATGCGGGCGTATTCCAGATCGCCCTGCCCGCCTGGCAGCGGCACATTAACCGTATAGCCCTCGCCTTTGTCCATGCCGTTTTCCAGCGCAGCACCAGTGCCTGGATAGTAGGGATACTTGTGCGTGGAGAGATATAGCACCTCCTTCATGTCATGGAAGCTCTCCTGGGTGCCGTTGCCGTGATGCAAGTCCCAGTCCACAATCATGATCCGCTTCAGACCCAGCTCGCGCATGGCCCAGCGGGCAGCCACAGCCACGTTGTTGTAGAGACAGAAGCCCATCGCGTTTTCCTGCTCGGCATGATGACCGGGAGGACGGACGAGGCAGAAGGCGTTGTCGATCTCCCCTGCGAAAATGCGGCGGATGCCGTCCACCAATGCGCCGACCGCCAAACAGGCCGCCTCGTGCGAGCGGGCCGAGACATGCGTGTCCGCGTCAAGAGCGATGGTCTCATGCCCTTGCGTGGCTGCCACCCGCGCCACCAATGCAGCGGAGTGGTTGAGCCGAAGCACGTCTGCATCTGCTGGTCCAAACTGCGGGCGGACAAAGCGGTCGCCAAGGCCGTCCTTGTCCAAAGCCTCGTAGATCACCCGCAGCCGGTCAGGTGACTCAGGATGACCATAGCCCGGCTGGTGCTGCAAGAAAAACTCATCCCTGTATATTGCTGTCCTGCGCATCGCGGTTCCTCCGGCAGTCGTAGCACTGCTCTTCAGTGACAAGTATATCCATGAGCTGGTCATGGGCTTCAAGCGGCACCGCATGATCAGCTAGCTGGAGTTCATAGGCCAAGGCGGCCCGCAGAGCCTGCGGCGCGTCTTGGTTGAGGAAACGGTCGTAGTAACCGCCCCCATAGCCCAGTCTGCCGCCCAGCCGGTCAAAGACCGAACCGGGCACCACAGCCAGATCAATCTCAGCCGGGTTCACCGCCGCCTGTTCCGCCTGCGCTGCAGTCGGCTCTAAGATACCAAAGCAGCCGGGCGCAAGCTGGCTGTCCGGCTCGGTGATGCGCACCGCCAGCAGTCTCTTTTCCTTGCGCAGCGTGAGGGGCACAGAGACAGTCTTCCCAGCGGCAAGAAAATGTTCAAGCAGCGGCAATGTCTCCACTTCGCTGCGGAAGTGGACATAGACAAAGACATGCGCCGCCGCTGTGACTTCAGGCTGCGCAAGCAGCAGACTGTAGATGCGGCGGCTTTTCTCCGCACGGCTGGCCGGTGCTATCTGCTCGCGGGCGGCGAGCATGGCTCGGCGGAGTGTGCAAGTGCCTGTGTCGTTCATAGCCTGAATCATGTCCTGAAAATGGAAAAATCGCAATGCCCAAAGCGGACAGTGCGATTTTTTTGATCTGACTTGATCACCGATCAAAACTGATGATGATTCCTATGTCCTTAGACATGCTTTCACCCCAAAGTAAACCGCCAGCAAGAGGCATATAATTGGCCCTGCATAAGGAATCCAAATAACAAGTTCAAATTTATTTAAAATTGAACTTGGCTCATCAATTGGGGTCAACTGCAATGCGGATTGCATAGAAAGAAAAGTCAGAAATGAAAATACAAAAAATAGCATGGCATAACCTATTCGCCATACTTTTTCTGACTTTTCAAAAAGCATAAACAATAACTCTTCGATCATATCATCACTCCCTTTATAGGGTTTAAATCGTATCACATCGGCACGATCAGCTTGTTGCTGTCTTCGTTCCAAGTAACCACCACATACCACAGGGCCATCATGAAGGCAATGATGCCCAGCGTCCAGCCGTAGCCCAAGGCTTCCGGCATGAATATCTTCCGGCCAAGATAGCCTTTTCCTTCAAAATCATAGACCCGGAACCACTTGGTCATCAGCGAGTTGGCAATGCCGAAGAAGGGCACGACAATCCACAGCTTGAGCTGGCCTTCGCCAACACGCCACAGTGTGCCGGAACCGCAGCCGCCAGCCAGCATTCCGCCCAGTCCGAAGAGGAATCCGCCGACCACGCCGCCCCAGCCAAAGGTGCCGCGCACATACTGCATCGCATCCAGCACCGGCTTTCCCTCCAGCCGCGCAGGAACTGCGTATTTGATCACTGCGCCGCCGACAGCAAGAATGAAGATGGACAGAGCCACCGATTTGGCCAAGGTGCAGTCGCCGGTCATGTGCGGCTCGCGGAAGCCCTGAATCATGCACCAGCGGCCCCGGTGCATGGCATAACCCAGCCCGGCAGCGATCAGCAGCACGCCGGACAAGGAGCTGATGTATTCCACCTCGCCGTCGCCGTTGTAGCCTGCGTACCAGCGCGCCCAAGCAATCAGGCCGACCAGCGTCGCCAGGCCAAGCAGGGTTTGGATGATGCGCGGCAGCTCAATCGTCCATGCGCCGTTGGAACCCCAGCTGATGTGCTCCATTTCCTTGTAAAGCAGCCAAAGGCCAAGAATAACACCGGCAACAATGCCCAGCCACATGCTGAAGCCGTTGGCCGCCAGATTGCCGATGGCGTTGTACATGCCGCCGACATTACAGCCACCGGCTAAGGTTGAACCGATGCCCATCAGCACACCGGCGATGGCACCTTTGACTGCCTCACGGTAGGGCGGAAAACGAAAGGCGAACTGGCCGCCGACAAAAGCGGAAAGAAAAGCGCCGCCAAGAAAGCCAAGACCAATCACCGAGCCAGAATCAAGCAGCGGCGAGGTCGGCGTGTCGCCAATGCCGACACCATACACTAACCAGTCGCCCCAGTTGCGGATTGCCCCCACCGCGCCCCAAGGCCGCCACCAGACCATCATCAGGATGCTCAACAGCGCGATGATCACGCCGGTGATGTTCGCCTCCCACTCGGTCTCGCAGACCTGTTTGTACAGCTTTCTGATTTTGCCTAAAAAACTCGACTCGTTCATTGGTGCTTCTCCCTCTGTGTAAAAAATATGTTTGCTGCGGCGCAGCGGTTCTTTTTTCCAGAAGTGTCCGGCCTGACTGCAACCGAATCAGGCTGCCATTGTACAATTTATTGCACTGGTTGCACAGTTTTTTTGCAGCGGCAGCGCACTTCTTTGCCGGAGCAGCAAAAAGAGGACACCACAGAAAAATTAAATTTTCTGTTTTAAAGTAAATGCGTTAAACAAAATTAGCCTGTTGCGCCGCCCGCAATAACTGCTTGACAGAAAGGATGCTATTCGTTATAGAGAACAAATCCTACAGAAAAAAAAAGCAGCCTGACAGGAGGCTGTTCAACGAGGTTATTGACTCCCTTTTTTATTTTTCATTCTTTCAACATTAGGAGGTTGAAATGAGCGACGTAAAAACCGCACCCGACGGACTGGCAGTGGCAGCAGTGCTTGATGCGAAAGGCCTGAGCTGCCCGATGCCGCTGCTGCGCACCAAGAAGGAAATCGGCAAGATCAAGACCGGCGAAATTCTTCAGATTGACGGCACTGATCCCGGCTCGCGCAACGACATTCCTGGCTGGTCCTCGCGCTCCGGCCACGAGTATCTGGGCGAGAAGGAGCAGACCGGCTACATCAGCTTCTTCGTCAAGAAGGGCGCTTGATTTTCCTCAAGCATTCATAACCTACACACCGTCAAGGAGGAACAGGCCGATGTCTGCCGATCCAAACAAGCTCGCCATCTTCGTCACCTCGCCCCAAAACATGACGCACGTCGTGGGGATCGCCGAGGCTGCGGCGCGGGCTGGCAAGAAGCCCATGATATTCTTCACCTACAAATCCATCCACCTGACCAAGGATCCCCGCTTCGAGCCGCTGGCCAAACTCTGCGGCGAGGACAACCTCGCCATCTGCGCGGACAGCTACACCTGCGAAGGCTACGACTCGGTCAAGGACATTCCCGCCGGGCTGACTGCCAAGCAGATGCGAACTCAGGCATTCCACGGCGCGCTGCTGGACGAATGCGGCAAGTACATCGTTCTATAAGGAGCCTGTGACATGGAATCGCTGAAAGTTTACATCCTGATCGCCAACCGCATGTACAACGACGGCATCCGCTCCGCGCTGGGGCTGGCGGTGGAAAACCACTACGGCTATCCGGTGGTGATGAACGGAGAGTTCCCGAAGTTCTCCACCTACATGGCTGAGAACATAGCCTGGATCGGCGACATGGAGGGCGAGGTCTTCACCTGCGGCGCGCCCGCGCCGGAGAACCTGCCGGAGGATGTCTCGCTGACCGAAATCAGCTTGGAAGAGCTGGGCGAGCGGATGCGCGACGCTGACTATATCATTCCCTACGGCCTGCCCAAGCAGACCAACACCCCGCCCCCCGCCTGCGCGGAGTAAGGCGCGACGAAGACGAGGAGAAGACGATCATGAAAATGCTTCAGGTGTACCGCTCCGAGCCGAGCAAGGATGTTCAAACCTTGGTTGCCATTCTCAACCGTGACCGGGAGGCGGACGAGTTCAAGCTCTATGCGGAGAAACCCGACTACGACGAGCTGGTGCGGAAAATTTACGCTGCCGACAAGACTGTCTGCTGGTGGTGAGTCAAGCCGCTGAACCGCTGTGGTGAGCGCGAGGCCCGTGATCGGAAACGATCATGGGCCTTTTTCGTTTTCCACACTTGGCCCCGTTTCTTCTAACAAGAGTTTTATATATAAAAAGCCTTGTTGTTATTGGTGCTGCTCAATTGTTGAAAACGTTGCTAACGCTATGTTTTTACTGGAATTCATATCTTGATAAGTTCTTGATAACTTGTTGACAGACAGGCCTCTGCGGCTGCTGCTGAACTGAGTTATCAACAGGCTGAACCGAGTTATCAACATTTTATCAACAGAGTTATGAACAGGCTTCTGCACGAGCTGCTGCAAGAGGGCATCAAGGGCCAAGTCTTTCCCGGCGCCGCTGCTGCGGTCGCCTGCGGCAGCGGCACTGCCCGGCAATCCGCCTTTGCCTATGCCGGTGTTTTGCACAGCCGCAGCCCGCTGCCCGTGACACCAGACACCCTCTTTGACCTGGCCTCGTTGAGCAAGCCTTTGTCCACGGCGCTGCTCTGCTTCAGTCTCTTTATGGAAGGGCGCATCTCGCCGGACAGCCGCCTTGCTGATCTGCTGCCGGACATTCCGCCCGACAAAGCACAGATCAGCCTGCGCAGCCTGCTTTCGCATTCCTCCGGGCTTGCGGCGTATCAGCCGTGGTTTCAGCACTTCGCGCCGACGCAGCAGCAGGAGAGCAAAACGCGGCTGCTCCGCCTTATTCTGGCCGAGCCGCTGGCTTATGAGCCGGGCAGCCGCTGCCTCTACAGCGACCTTGGCTTCATCCTTCTTGGCCATCTGGTGGAGGAATTGACCGGCCAGAGCTTGTCAGAATGCTTCCGCGAGCGCGTGGCGGCACCGCTGGGCTTGGAGGAAGAGCTGTTCTATCATCCGCCAACGGCGGAGCGACGGCACTGCGCGGCGACCGAAGACTGTCCGTGGCGGGGCAGGGTGGTGCAAGGCGAGGTGCATGACGAGCACTGCTGGCTGCTGGGCGGGGTAGCTGGCCATGCGGGTTTGTTCGGCACCGCAGCGGCAGTGCTGCGGCTCTGCGCGGCGATTTTAGACGGCTGGCAGAACAAGGGCGCGAGCGGCTGCGCATGGGCGGCATTTCTGCCTGAGGCACTGCGCCAGCAGCTGCCCGGCCAAACCTGGCGCATGGGCTTTGACAGCCCGACTCCGGGAACCTCCAGCAGCGGCAGCTGCTTTTCTCCGTCCAGTGCTGGCCATCTCGGCTTCACCGGCACGTCGTTCTGGCTGGACCCGGAACGCGAGCTAATCGTTGTCCTATTAAGCAACCGCGTCCATCCCAGCCGCGACAACACCCGCATCAGGCAGTTCAGGCCGTTTTTTCATGATGCTCTTCGGAGCTTTTTCTAAATCTTCCATCAAGGAGCCGTTCCATGTTGAAAAGAATTCTCGCTGTCTTCATTCTCTCCTGCCTGCTCGCCGCCTGCGCGGCTGGCAGAAAGGAAACCGCGCCTGCGGTGCCGCAGGCCGCAAGCCCGGTCAGAATCACCATTCTGCAAATGAACGATGTTTATGAAATTGCGCCGGTCAGCGGCGGCAAGGAGGGCGGACTGGCGCGGGTCGCGACCCTGCGTGACCGCCTGCTGGCCGACAATCCCAACACCCTCACTGTGCTGGCCGGCGACCTCTTCAGTCCCTCCGCGCTGGGCACGGCGCCGTATGCGCAGAGCCGTCTTGCGGGCAAGCAGATTGTGGCGGCTATGAACGCCCTCGGTCTGGATTACATCACCTTCGGCAATCATGAGTTCGACATCAAGAAAGAACAGTTTCATGAGCGGCTGAAAGAGTCGCAGTTCACCTGGATATCCAGCAACTGCTTTGATCAGGACGGCAAGCCGTTTCCAGCAGTGCTTGAGAGCAAGATCGTTGAGGTGCAGGGCGTGAAGATCGGCCTTTTCGGGGTGACGCTGGACAGCAACAAAGCTGAGTATGTCAGCTACAAGGATCCATTTGCCGTCGCCAAAGAAAAGATTGCCGAGCTGCGGCCCAAAACAGACATTCTCATCGCCCTGACCCATCTCAGCTATCAAGACGACATAGCCTTGGCGAACCGCTTCCCTGAGCTTGACCTCATCCTTGGCGGCCATGAGCACGAGAACATGCAGCTCCTGCGCGGCAAGGACTTCACCCCGATTTTCAAGGCGGACGCGAACGCCCGCACAGTCTATGTCCATGAACTGAGCTGGGACAAGACCGCCGCCCAGCCGCTGCATGTCAGCTCGCGCTTGGAGCGCGTCACCGCCGCGCTGCCGGAGCAGGAGAAAACCGCGAAAGCGGTGGCGGAGTGGCAGGGCATCGGCTATGAGGGCTTCCGCAAAGCAGGCTTTGAGCCGGAACGGGTGGTGGCGGTCAGCGCTGAGGAGCTGGACGGCCTTGAAGCCAGCGTGCGCAACCGCTCCACCCGCCTCACCGAGCTGATCACGCAGGCCATGCTGCACGCCGCGCCGGGCACGGAGCTGTCCATCTGCAACAGCGGCGCGATACGGATAGATGATGTGCTGCCTCCAGGCAAGATCACGGAATACGATGTCATCCGCATCCTGCCCTTCGGCGGCGACATAGTGACCACGAAGATGAAAGGCTCGCTGCTGCGGAAGACCCTGGATCAGGGCCTGAAGAACAAGGGCGGCGGCTCGTACTTGCAGACCGGCAATGTCGCTGGAGGAGGCGGCCAGCCGTGGCTGATCAACGGCAAGAAGCTGGATGAGAAGAAAATTTATTCCGTGGCCATAGCGGAATACCTGCTCAAGGTCGGCGACAGCGGCTTGGAGTTTTTAGTCAAGAATCCAGCCGCGCCTGTGCTGGAGAACAAAGGCGACATCCGCAAGGCGCTGATTGAGGAGCTGAAGAAGGTGTATGGAGCTTCTCAGGCTGAGTAGTTCCAAATAAGAAAGCACCGTCCGTCTCTTGACGGCGGTGCTTTCTTATTGCCTGCGCAAAGAGACGGGATCAGCCGACAGCCTGCACACCGTGGGCGCGATAGACCTGCGCGATGTTCTCCATCATCCGCTTCAGGCCATACTTGGCGGCGATATCCTGCCGCTGCCGCTGAATCAGGGCTTCATCACGGACTGACTGCGCGGCCAAATCCAGCAGTCCCTGCCGGGCTGCCGCCACGTCGCCGTAGTCCACCAAGCGGTGCTGGCGGACAAACTCCAGCGGTTCCAAAATTGAGGGCGTGCGGCAGGCTAAGAGCGGCAAGCCGTAAAGCAGCCCTTGAATAAAGGACTGGGAGATGCCTTCGGTTTCATAGGAGGAGAAAAAAATCATGTCCATCGCCGAAAAAAAGCGTTCCGGGTCTTCGCGGTGGCCAGTGAGGATGAATCTGTCCTGCACCCCAGCCTTGGCGATGTCTTCCTCCAGCAGAGCGCGGCCATTGCCGCCGCCGACGATCATGAATTTGAACTGCTTGGGCAGGGAAGCAGCGGTCCGGGCGATGAATTCATGCCCTTTGTAATGGCGGAGAAACGACACGTTGCCGACTAAGATGTCGGTCTCGGCAAGGCCGTATTGTCGGCGGATTTCCTCGCGGGCGGTGGCGGAAAACGTGAACCGCTCCTCGTCAATGCCGGTGGACTGAAAGACAATTTTTTTCCGCCGCACGCCCTGTTCGGCAAGCTGCTCGGCAATGGCTTCGCTGCACGCGAAAATCACATGGGGAAAGGCGTTGTAGCTGAAAGCGGAAGAAACCGGGGCCAGCACGTGCCGGGTGCGGGCGATCAGGGGCACGCCGCAAAGCCGGGCAACCGCGCCAGCCATCCAGGAGTCTTCAGAAGAATGGGTGTTGACCACCGCAGGTTGCAGCCGCCAGAGCAGGCGCAGCAGCGCAAGCCAAGCGCGCAGGTTGAACTTGGAGGAGAAGTCGATGAAATGCACGTCAAAGCCTTCCGCGCCGCAACGGCGGGCCAGTTCGGCTCCTTCGCGGACAATCAGGGCAGTGCGGAAGCCGAGTTTGCGCATCTCGCGCAGCTCCGTCAGAGTACGGATTTCTTGGCCGCCCCACGAGCGCGACCAGTCAGTATGAACTATCAGCGGCTGGCGGTTCAAAATGCTTTGTCCTTATTCAGCGGCGGAAACCACAGGAAGAATAAAAAAGAAATTGTTGCCTTCAGCGGTGGCCTCATGGCCGACGATGCCGCCGTGCAGCTCGACCACATGCTGGACAAAGGACAGGCCGTGGCCGGTGCCGTGGATGCCCTCAGTGTCCTTGCCGCGCACGCCCTCTTGAAAAATGTGTTTCGCCTCGTCGTGATCTAAATGCGGGCCGGTGCTGAACACGTTGAATTTCACGCCTTGCTCGCCGCAGCCGGGAAAGTTCTCCACCACTTCGCGGCCATAGGCCACCACCTTGCGGGTCTGGCCGTCGCGGGTGGTGATCTCACGGGTGTATTTGGCCGCATTGGAGAAGAGGTTGGCATACACTTGCGAAAGCAGGCCGATGTCAACATAGAGCTGAAATTCCTCATGCAGCATGTTGTTCGGCTGTTCAACCGTGATGTTGGCGGAGCGGAAGCGGCTGGCGTAATGCTCCAGCTGGGGCAGGATGATTTCCTTTTCAACAAAGCAGCGTTTGGGATGAAGAATCAGGCAGCCGCGCTCAAAATGCTCGCGCCGGAACAAACTTTCGACAAAGAGGCTGATGTTTTTGTGGTGCTTGACTAATTCGCTGTGATGGTAGAGCAGGCTGTCCTGAATGGCCGCGCAGCGTTCCGCCAGCGCGTTGTTCCGGCCTTCCGCCGTTTGCCGCAGCTCGCCGCCCAGCTCGTTCAACTCCAAGATGTTCCGCCGCAGCTTGTTGAAGAGATGGCGGAAATACATGTTCGGCACAATGATGTTGTGCTCGATGTCCTGCACCAAGGTGTTGATGAATTTGAGATGCTCGACATTCTGCAAGGCCATCAGCCGGTTGTGCAGGCTGAAGCCGATGCGGTTGGTGTATTTGCTGAGAAAAAAGCGGTCCTGCTTCGATAATTTTTCATACGGAGCAACGCTGTACATGCCCAGCACCCGGCTTTTGCCGTGCAGGCGGCCCGGCAGAGCGCATTGGGGCGGGTGATCGTCCTCCTCATCCGGCGGCGCATCCGGCTCGCGCTGCGCTTTGCTCAGGATCGGCATCACATAGCTTTCACCGCTCCGGTACGGCTCGCCGCAGAGAAGAATATGCCCCGGCGCAGCCACTTTTTTGTCCCGCACGCCCTGCTCGCAGTCGCAGACTAAATATAAGGCCTGATCCTTTTCATCATAGAGACAAAGCGTGCTGGACAGGCCCAGCATCTCCAGCGGCACCGCCACGCAGATTCGGTAGAAGTCATGCAGCGAGTCGTATTCCTGGGCCAGATCAAAGAAGGCTTTCAGGAAATCATCAAAATAGCAGGTGAAATTGTACTGCTCATAGCTGGCGGACTTCTCCCGCACCCGCTGACGCATCTTGTGAAGATCAGGGCAGTCGCTCATGGCTGTGCCGGTGGTCAGAGATTATTAATGCAGGGGCGATTGGCGAATCGCCCCAACAATGCAAGAGGTGAATAAGGCTGTTCAGTGCCGCATCCAGAACTGCTCCGCTCCGCGTTCGTCCACCACGTTGATCGCTGCCGGATAGACCTCGCATTCCAGCGCGAAGACCCGGTCGGCGATCTCGTCTGCGGTTTGGCAGTCGGCAATATCCACGCAGCGTTGCAAGACGATTGGGCCGTTGTCGTACACTTCATCAGCGAAATGCACGGTGCAGCCGCTGACCGTGCAGCCCCGCTTTAAGACCGCCTCATGCACATGGTGGCCGTAAAAGCCTGGCCCGCAGAAGGCTGGGATCAGCGAAGGGTGGATGTTCAGCACCCGCCGCCTGAGCTGCTCCGGCGGCTGATAGAGTTTGAGATACCCTGCCAGGATGATCAGGTCAAGCTGATAATCAGCGAGAATTGCATTTGTCGCCGCGCTGCCGACCGCATGAAAGGCCGGATAGCCATACTTCCGCGCCTTCTCCAAGCCTAAGGCGTTGCCGACGTTGGAGATCACGACTTGAATGTCCGCCTTCAGCCGCCCGGCCTCAATCTGCTGCTGGAAGTTATCCAGCGTCCTGCCGGAGCCGGAGAGCAGCACCGCCACTTTCTGCATTATAATCCCTCGAAATACGGGTTGCTGTCAACGTCCACCTTGGTCAGCCAAGCAGCAATGGCGGTGTCGTAGGTGGAGGTGAGCTGGAAGACCTTCACCGCCAGGCGGAAGCGGGTCTTGAGCGTGGTGTTTCCGTGCTCGCGCAGCTCGGCCAGCACCTGCGGGTAGTCTGCCGGATCAACAATCACCGTCACATCGTGGAAGTTCTTGGCTGCCGCCCGGAGCATGGTCGGCCCGCCGATGTCAATGTTCTCAATCGCCTCATCTAACGGGCAATTGGGGTCGGCAACCGTCTTCTCAAAGGCGTAGAGGTTCACCGCGATGATGTCAATCGGCTGGATGCCGTGCGCCGCGCACTGCCGCTGATGCTCGGCGTTGCCGCGCTGGTTGAGGATGCCGCCATGCACCAGCGGGTGCAGAGTCTTCACCCGGCCATCCAGCATCTCCGGGAAGCCGGTGAATTCAGACACATCCTTGACCGGCAGGCCGCTGTCGCGCAGCTTCTTGGCCGTGCCGCCGGTGGACAATATCTCGATGCCCAGCCCGCTCAGGACCTTGGCGAAATCCTCAATCCCGGACTTGTCGGTCAGGCTGATCAAGGCGCGTGCTGCTTTGTTCATGGTGTGTGTCTCCTTTGTCGGTGTGATGTCAATATGTTGAATTCAAAGTATTTTTTATGTGATTGCCGACCGTAGGGGCGGTTCGCGAACCGCCCCTACTGCTACCTGCTTTGTACAGTTGTACAGGTCAGTATGATGTCATTTTAACTGCTCCAGCTATATATCTCACGGCGTTTTCCCTTCCGCAGCAAGGCTTTTCTCAATATCTTTCAGTTCGCGCTGAAACTCCTGCTTTAGGGCGGCGGCATTGGTGACTTTCTCAATCAGAAGCCGATATTGCTGCCTTTTTTCAGCTTTCGAGAGATTGCCGCGCTCGATCAGCTCCATTGCTTGATCAACCGTATCATTGCCGATGGGTTTCTGCCGAAAAGCGGAAACTACGGTTGGAGTGTGCATGACCAGCACGCCGAGCGACAGCCAGCCCCACCACGGGCTGCTTGCAAAATCCATAGATTTTATGGAACGAAGTGCCGGGGCGAAAAGTTGAACAGCAAAAGAGAATATGCTGCCAAGCACTAAACCAAGACCAGTCCTGGTCGGATATTTCATCAGGAGGATGTCGAGCACTTGACTGGCAACCCTCGTGATCAAATCAACCTGATCAATCTTCATGCGCGTGCCTCCTCGCCCAACGTGCCGGAAATGCGCTCTTCTACAGCGTCCTTTGCTTCAGGCAGCAAGGCGCGGCGTAAATTGCCGTTGCTGTCAGTGAAATCAAGATTGTCAGAATTTTTAATGATGAAGTCAATCAACTCGCGGGCTTCGGTGCGGTTGGTGCCAAAGAGACCTCTTTTGATTCTATATTCTATCAGTAATTCTTTTGTTATCAAAATTGATAAAAAAATTAAAAGAAAAATAGATGAATAGAAAAGACTCGCTAACACTGAAATGCTAATAGGAATAAAAAAATAACTAAAGAAAAAGTACCCAGCGATAATTAGTATAAATTTCTCTGTGGTGTACAATTTATTTTTCATCTCTTGCATATATTTTGAAGAAACACATACAATTCCAGTTTCTATGTTTTCATTGTATTTATGAGAAAGTAGAGCAGTTACAGCTTTCCTTAATAGGTACGTAGATGAATATGAAAATATCAATCCTGATACAACTCCGGCTACTAATGATGATACCCCGCGTTTTAATCCGAAGGTTAAAGAGAGATACTTATCAATTTCTGTAAGAATTTTTAATGTAAAATCTGGAAAAATCTTAAACTGAAAAAAAAGTGTCAATGCGCATCCTATTATTATCTTTGTTTTTTTATCCATGGTAATTTATTAAATCTGCTGTTTATCTTTATACACCTTCTTCCGCTCAATATACCCCATCACCCGCCCGTCCAGCAGCTCCGTTTTTTCACCCCGCCGTAGCTGCTCCCGAATTGCTGACGAAGAAATATCTTCTTTCAGCCGGTTGATCAGAAAAACAAATTCTGCGCCATCCACCCTTCGCCAGCGCATTCCTGCCGCATCCGGCAAGAATGGGCCGGGCAGCCGCGCCATCGCCTGCCGCATCGCGTCCAAAGCAATGCCGGGCCGGGAAATGACAACGAAATTCGTCAGCTGAAGCAGCTTCTGATGCCGATGCCACAGATGCAGTTCGAGCAAGGAATCCGCGCCGATGAGGAAATAGAACTGCCCTGTCAGCCGCTTGCGCAGCTCCAGCAGGGTGTCCACGGTGTAGGAAGGCGCGGGCAGCTCGGCCTCAATCAGCGAGATGCTGAAGCGGCTGTGATCAGCCAAAGCCAGCTCCAGCATGGCGACGCGCTGGGCGTAACTGGCCCAAGTTTTGCGCTTGTGGGGCGGATCAGCCGCCGGGATGAACAGCAGCTGATCCAAGCGCAGCTCTTCGGCGGCCTGCTCCGCAATCGCCAGATGCCCGCGATGCACCGGGTCAAAGGTGCCGCCGAAAAGGCCAATCCGCTCCATTGCCGCTGCGCTTACTGGCGGATTTCGCCCGCTCCATAGACCACAAACTTGCGCGTGGTCAGCTCTTCCAATCCCATCGGGCCGTAGGCGTGCAACTTGGTGGTGGAAATGCCGATTTCCGCGCCAAGCCCGAACTGGCCGCCGTCGTTGAGGCGGCTGGAGGCGTTGATCATCACCGCCGAGGCATCCACCTCGCGCAGGAACCGCTGGCTGTTGGCGTAGGAGTTGGTGACAATTACTTCGGTGTGCTGCGAGCCATATTGTTCAATATAACCAATAGCCTCGTCCATGTCTTCCACCACCCGGACGATCATTTTTAGGTCGAGAAACTCGGTGCCCCAGTCGGAATCGGTCGCGGGAACAATCTCCGGCACAATCGCCCGGCTTTGCTCGCAGCCGCGCAGCTCAACACCGGCAGCCAGCAATTCTTTGGCGGCGGCAGGCAGGAAACAAGGGGCAATGCTCTTGTGAATCAGCATTCCTTCCAAAGCGTTGCAGACACCTGGTCGCTGCGTTTTGCCGTTCATGACCAAGCGGATGCCGGTGGCGATGTCGCCGCTTTCGTCCATGTAGAGATGGCATACGCCTTTGTAGTGCTTGAGCACCGGTATTTTTGAGTTCTCTGTGACAAAGCGGATCAGCCCTTCGCCGCCGCGCGGAATGATCACGTCAATGAACTGCTCCTGCGCCAGCATGACGTTGATGCCGTAGCGGTCGGTCACAGGAATGACCTGCACGGCCTCGCACGGCACGTTATGCGCTGCCAGCACCTCTTGCAGCAGCGCGGCCAAGGCAAGGTTGGAATGAATCGCTTCAGAACCACCACGCAGGAGCACGCCGTTGCCCGCCTTCAGACAGAGGGCGGCGGCATCAATGGTCACGTTGGGCCGGGCCTCGTAGATCATGCCGACCACGCCCAGCGGCACGCGCATCCGGCCCACGGCAAAACCGCTCGGCCTGCGCTTCATGTCGTCAATCGTGCCGACCGGATCAGGCAGCGCAGCAATCTCATGCAGCCCCTGAATCATGGAAGCAATAACCTTGTCGCTCAAAGTCAGCCGGTCCAGCATGGCCAGCGAAAGTCCTTTCTCACGGCCCGCAGCGACATCTTTGGCGTTCTCCGCCTTGATTTTGTCGCTCTGCGCCTTGAGCTGCTCGGCTGTGGCCAGCAAAATGCTGTTCTTCACGTCCGTTGACAGGGCGGCCAATTTGCGGGCAGCCTTGCGGCCTTTTGCCGCCATGCCGCTAATAAGTTGTTCGATTTCTGCCTGTTCCATGATGAGTCACCAATTTTGGTTAAGATCAGTGTTGCGCATCTAAATAAAGATTTAGCCGATTTTTTTTGAGATACTCCAATCTTTTTTTTAATTTTGCCGCCTGTGGGTTCGGATGAATTCTAAATTCGCTTAATATGTTGCTTCGATTGATATTTTCAGTTTTAAGATATACCTGCTTCCATTTTTCTTTTCCCGTGCGAATGCGGTCATAATATTTCTTATTTGAATTACCTATAGAAAATGTGGTGATAAAAAAGAATACCATCAAGAAGGCAATCAGCTTCACCGGCTGCTGCTTTTTTGTGGCAAAAAAAAGATAAAATGCAAAAAATCCTGGAGTCATATAGGGAAGGTAGCGAGAGGATGTCGCCGCACCCAGACCAAGACAGGCGCGGCCTATTGCCAGATTAAGCGAAAAGAGCAAAGTAAATGCGATCAAAATAATAATAATTTGCCAAAATGCTGTTTCTTTTTCCTGTTGCATATCAGAACGTTTCCTTAAGATACTGTGCAATATCTTAAGGATTGCTTTAACAAGAATAGTGATCATGAAGAAGATGATAGGTGCGGCAATGATGTATAAAATTACATGTGATATCCGCATTCCGATAAATGTCGCAAAGGTTATCAGGATAAATTTTACGTAAATTAAAGGATGTGGATGCGGAAAAACAAATCCTTCCGCCGCGCTGTTGAAGGTGTAGTTGATAAAGAAGGACAGCATGGATGCGACAGAAACGATAAAAAAGAAAATTGCTGATATTTTCCTTCTTTGATCGTTATTTCTGAAAGCGAGAATAATTTCTGACAAAAAGAGAAATGGGACTATGCAGCCGACAAACACACCAAATCCTGTGTAAATCGTCATGAAGTTGATTGCCGCGCAGATAACATACCGCAACGTGATATTTTTTATTGTCCAGCACAGACAGAACAGCGTGATCAGCAGCAGCGGCATTGCTCCATGCGATACATTCGGCGTATTGGCAAACAGCTCAAACTGCAAAGGTGAGAGATAGAGCAGCGGAATAGCGACATCCAAGGCGGTGACGCTGCCAGTCAGCCGTCGTTTCAGCAGCAGCGCGACAACTGCGGCAAGGCAAATGACCGTGCCGATCATGAAGCATTCAACACGAGTGTTCCACCCGGAAAGATCGGCAACTATTTTCGTCAGAAAGAAGCCAACACCTTGACGATGCGGCCCATGCTGCCATGAGAACAGCTCCCACGGCCCTTTTTCTTCAAACAGGCCGCCCATGAAATCCCACTGATCCCAGAACAGCATGTTGACGCTGTATTTGTCGATCAGGAAGAACCAGCGCAGGATGATGAAGATGAGGACGGCAACTGCGGAGCTATTGATCAGAAACTGCTGTTTTTTGCTCAAAGTCATACTGGATTCTCGTTCTTTCGCGCCTGCTTGGGAAGGAAGAATTCATTGCGAGTGAAAAATTGATCAGAGCTTATTCAGCTTTTCCGCACCTGTCAAGCAGTTGCTCAGGACTGGTTGAAGAAATCAGCAAGCGGCGTTCAGCAGCACGTCCCAATTCACCGCCCGGCTTTCTTGCAGGTCAGGCATGAGGACAATTTTATCCGGGAAGCCGTATCGCCCCAGCGCGTCACGGAAAACGCGCAGCGAATCGCGAACTATTTCCGGCGGATGGCTGCCGTGCAGGTTGTACACAAGGCCGAGCAGGCGCATCTGCCGCAGCTTGATTGCCTCCAAGCAGAGCAGGGTGTGGTTGATCGAGCCGAGGCGGGGCGTGGTGACGAGCAGCAGCGGCCAATTGCGGGCTTGCAGATAATCAAGCAGGAGCAGCGAGCGGGTCAGCGGCACCAGCAGGCCGCCCGCGCCTTCGACGATGAGCTGATCAAACTGGGCGGCAAGGCTGTCGGCGGCATGGTCGAGCTTGGCCGGATCAATCGCCGCGCCAGCCTGTTCGGCGGCCAGATGCGGCGAGGCGGGCAGCGGAAAGCAGTACGGGCAGGTCAGTCCCTGTTCGTCCGCAGGCAGCCAGCCGCTGCCCATCAGCCGCCGGTGCAGCAGGATGTCCTCGGATTTGCCCGCGCAGCCGGTCTGCACTAATTTCAGGGTGACAGCGGACGTGCCGCGCTCAAGCAGATGCCGGGCCAGCAGGCCGCTGACTATGGACTTGCCGACCCCAGTGTCTATGCCGCAGACCGCGACAGGCGGATTCATGCGGCCAGCCGTTTTTTCTGAAATAACGAGAGGAAACGGGCGAACACGCTCGGCTTTTTGCTGAAATCGCTGGCTGCGGCCTGCTCCGCCTCCTCCTTGGCCGCGCAGTCACGCAGGGCGGTGTCCACTTTAGAAATATGCTTGATCAGCCACGACTGCAAAAAAATATGCAACTGAATCAGCGAGCCACGTGTGATCGCCCCAGCAGTGAGCTTATTTTTGTACTCCAGATACTTGGCGACAAAACGGCGGTGCTCCTCTTCATTAACTACTTTCATGGGATGATCGCTCTTGGCAAAAAGAGCTTCTTCATCACGGAAATGGTTGACCGCATATTCGCCGAGAAAACCGATCAGCTCAACCGCTTTTTCCTGCTCCTCCGGCTGCTCAATATTGGAAGAATCCTTCAAAAAGATGAGCAGGCTGTTCAAGCCGTCAAAGAGCTGAAAATGCTGTTCATCAATATGAGCGTAACCTGTGGTGTACCTTTCCTGATCCCATTGCAGTGGCATAATATCTCTCCAAAGTATCTCTTTCTGATGCGACATGGCTTTAATCTCTTGAGTGGATGTAAAAAATATTTATTTCATCTGAAATAAAGCAAGAAACTTGGCAAAGACACCTTTCTTCCCAGCCGAGCTGCGGCAGTCTATGCCGGATTTCTCCGCATACTCGTGCAATGTCATATCAATTTTGAGGATGTGATTGATCAGCCAAGAATGGAGAAAGCTGTGAAGCTGCTGAAGCAGCTCCAGCGAGAAGGTGCCGCTGATCAGCTTGTCATTATACTCAAAATATTTTTCGTAAAAGACCTGATGGGCCTCTTTGTTGGCATCCGCCAGCGGATGGCCGCACTTTGCAAAGATTTCCTCCTCCTCTTGAAAATGCCTGATCACATATTCGCCGAGAAAATAGAGCAGCTCTATGACCTTGTCCTGATTTTCCGGATCATTTGCCGCCGATGCGTTTTGCAGAAACAAGGTCAGGCTGTTCAAGCCATCAAACAGCTCATGGTGCTGATCGTCAACATGAGCAAAGCCGGTTCCATAGTGCTGCGCGTCCCATTTCAGGAGCGTGGCGGTCGTCAGAGAATTCATGCTCCTGCGCTCCTCATTTTCTCGCTGCTGTCTAACAGCACCAGATTGTCGCGATGAATCACCTCTTCGCTGTCGCTGAAGCCAAGGATTTCTTTGATCTGGCTGCTTTTCTGCCCTCTGATCCTTTCAATATCCGTTGAGGCGTAATTGACCAGCCCGGCAGCAATCGCCCGGCCATCCGGGCAGCGGCACTGCACCGGCGCACCGACCTTGAAGCTGCCTTCCACCCGGACAATGCCGGAGGGGAGCAGACTTTTTCCGCGCTCCAAAATAGCCCGGCAGGCGCCTTCGTCCAAATCAAGAAAGCCAGCAGGACGGAGCACATAGCCGATCCAGTGCTTTCTGCCGCTGATTTTCACCTGTTCCGGCAAAAAGAAGGTGCCGACCATCGCCCCGGAAAATAATTCCTGCAATACCTTGCTGTTGCGGCCAGGCCCGATGAAGGAGCTGCCGCCGCAGGCCGCGACCATCTTCGCCGCCCGGATTTTCGACTGCATCCCGCCGGTGCCGACCGCGCTGCCGCTGCCGCCTGCCATCGCCTCGATTTGGCTGTCTATTTTCGCCACCGTGTAGATGGCCCGCGCCGCCGGATCAGCCGCCGGATTGGCGGTGTAGAGGCCGTCCACGTCGGAAAGCATGATGTACATGTCCGCGCCGATCATGTTGGTGATCAGCGCGCCGAGGTTGTCGTTGTCGCCAAAGCGCAGCTCCTGCACCGACACTGTGTCGTTTTCATTGATGATCGGCACCGCGCCGAACTCAAACAAGGTGAGGATGGTGTTGCGGATATTCAAATAGCGGTCGCGCTGGGAAAGGTCGGCGTGGGTGAGCAGAAGCTGCGCCACCTGCTGGCCGCGCTCGGCGAAACGCTGCTCATACGCCTGCATGAGCAGGCCCTGCCCGACAGCGGCCAAGGCCTGCTTGACCTTGAGCGGCTCGCCCGGCTGTTTCTCCACGCCCAAGCGCCGCCGCCCGGCAGCCACAGCCCCGGAAGTGACTAAAATCACGTTGCGGCCTGTGCCCCGGAGAAAGCAGATTTGGCGGCAGAGGCTGTCAATGGTGTTAAAATTCAGGCCTTCGGCGGTGGTCAGCACTGCGCTGCCCACTTTCAAAACCACGGTTTTGGCCTGATCAAAAAGCGTTTGCCGGTAAAACAGTCCGTCCTCGCGGGGTAGCTGCAAGGTCATGGCTGCGCCTCCTCTACAGCGGCTGCGGCCTGCTGCTCGCGCTGCGCCTCCAGCAAGTCCTCAATCTTCGCCTTGAGCGTGTCTATGCCGCTTTCTTCCAAGGCGGAAATCAGCAGCACATCAGCCATGCCGTTGTCCGCAAACAATGTCTTGACCGCCTCCTGCTCCTCCTCGTAGAGCGAGTCCATTTTATTGAGGACAATCAGGCGGGTGCGGTCGGCCAGCTCTTCTTTGTACGCCGCCAGCTCTGCGGCTAAAACGTGGTAGTCGGCCAAAGGATTTTCGCTCGACGCATCAATGAGATGGAGGAGGATGCTGGTGCGCTCGATATGGCGGAGAAAACGGTGGCCCAAGCCCAGCCCCTCGCTCGCCCCTTCAATCAGGCCAGGAATATCAGCGATGATGCACGGCTCGGCCATTTTGAAATGCAAAACGCCAAGCTGCGGCTCCAAAGTGGTGAAGGGGTACGGCGCAACCTTGGGATTGGCGGCGGAGAGCTTGGACAGCAAGGTGGATTTGCCCGCGTTGGGCAGGCCGATCAGGCCGACATCGGCGAGCAGCTTCAGCTCGATTTTCAGCCAGTGCTCATCGCCAGGCGTACCGGGCGTGGCCTTGCGCGGGGCGCGGTTGGTGGAAGTGGCAAAGCGGGTGTTGCCAAGGCCGCCTCTGCCGCCCTGCGCAGCGAGAAAACGCTGGCCCGGCTCGGTCAGATCAGCCAGCAGCTCGTCCGTTTCCGCGTCCCGGATCATCGAGCCGACCGGCACCGGCACAACCATGTCCTTGCCGCCGCGCCCGTGGCGGTCGCTGCCCATGCCGTGGCCGCCGCGCTCCGCCTTGAAATGCGAGCTGTAACGGAAGTCAATCAGCGAGTGCTTGCCCGGATCGGCCTCCAGATATACGCTGCCGCCGCGTCCGCCGTCGCCGCCGTTCGGCCCGCCTTTGGGGACAAACTTCTCCCGCAGGAAACTGACGCAGCCATTGCCGCCGTCGCCGGCCTTGACGAAAAACTTTACTTCATCTATGAAAGCCATCTATTGGTATGTCTCGCTGAATTTTTTCAAAAAAGCAGGGGCTGGAAATGAGCGGGCCGCACAGCATGAGATATTGCCGCACTCTTCTGGCCCAGCCGCTGGAGCGCGGCGGCATGGAATTCCGGCGCAGCTTCAAAGCCGATGAAATGTCGTTGCAGACGGGCGGCAGCAACCGCAGTTGTTCCGCTGCCCATAAAGGGATCAAGCACTGTCTGTCCTTCCGTCGTTGTGAGCTTGATTAAAAATTCAATCAGTTGCAGCGGCTTCTGCGCTTCATGAATCCGTTCTTCATGTTTGCTGAAACCAAACTCAAGCAGATTGGACGGATTGGCGCCGTGCAGCTGGCAGGCTTCAAGATTCATCGCGCCCACGCCATGTTCCAGCACGTTGTCAGCAAGAGTGCCGCCAATTCTGTACGGTTTCATGAACCAAGCGATTGGCTCATAAATTGGAGCAAGGTTGCCCAGCCGCCATCCTTGCCAAGCCGCCGCCTCTTGCTGCAGCCCGCGCCGGTCAAAAACGATGCTCAAGCGCTGCGCCCGGTGATGGGCTGCGTCTTTTTTCCACGCAAGGATGTCTTTCAGCAAAAAACCGCAGTCTTCAAAGGCGTTGACAACCCGATGCATGGTGCGGCGCGCCCCAAAGACAAAAAGCGATGCGCCATCCTTCATCTTGGGCAAAATCATTGCCGCCCAAGAACCGCACCATTCCTCATACTCTTTGCCCATGTTTCTGTCTGACTGCGACCAACCATTAATTGGCTTGCCTCGGCGTTTGAAGCCTGATTTGCCGATTTGCGCTGGCGACTGGCCCAGCAGGGCGGAATTGGTGTTGCTATGCAGCACATCCCAATCGTCCAAGCTGATTCCATACGGAATATCAGAAAGAAACAGCTCAATACTGCTGTCCGCCAGCAATGACAGATGTTCGCGGCAGTCTGCGCAGATGATGGTGTCGATATACTCTTTGTTTTTCACAATGTCACACGGCTTCCAGCAGCCCGTTGTCCGCAACAGATTTGACTGCGCGAATTCGGTTCTCAATCTTCCGCTGCCTGAGCACTTCGTGAATGGCCTCTTCATGGGAAAGCCGCATGATGCGTTCACGCTCGGCAGCAAGAAAGGCAAGGGCTTCTTCTTGAGCTATTCGTATGGATTCAAGGGCGGCAATTTTCTCTTCCCGCCAAATGGCTGCAAGACGATCATCCGTACCAAGCAAGGTGCGGTTCAGCGTCTGCCAATACGCCCCGGCATCCTGCGACGGATTCATGGCTTCAACAGCTTGAAAGATATTGTGCAGCAAAGAGACCGTGCTGATTTTCCCTGCGGATTCAGCGTGCCGGACAAGAACGGCAAGATGCGTGTAGGTGGAGATGCACACCGATCTGGCGGCGGCCTGCTGGTAAATCTGACTGGCGCGGGCGGGCAGCTGATAAACAGGGCAGACCACCATCGCAAACGGCTTGCCGCGTTTCCAGCCATCGAGTGCTTGAATTTTGAAATCTTTCTGGTTCTTCGCGGTGCGGCTTAAACGGAAGGCTTTGGCATCAGCAACAAAACTGTAGTTGTCACAAACACATTCCACATCTGCGGCATCGGCCCGCTCTTTCAAAACCAAGCTGGTGAGGCCCATCGCCGCGAATGCCTCATGAATGACGGCATCCGTATATTTTGAATACAGTTTTTCCTCGCTGCTGTCATGGGCGTATCCTTCAGGTATCACGCCGCACAATCTGAGGTGGGACAGAAGAGAAGACAGACCATTTTGTTGTATTTCGGCGGCCAGCTCTTGTTCAACCCGCCCCGCGTCAACACCGAAGTCGCCGCTGAGGCTGCTGATCTTCTTGACCCAGCAGCTTCGGCGGGTCACATCCTGTTCTGCAAGCACCGTCAGTTTCATGAAATCAAATCGTCGGCTGTATGTCAGGACACCTCCCAACAAAAAAACCCGACACCAAATTGGCGCCGGGTCAGTGCTTCTGCCTGTGCTTTGCCGCAGCGCGGTCAGATCAGCAGCCTGCTCCGCATTGCTCGTGGGTGCAGGCGCAGGAAGCCTCGCAGCAGGCCGCAGCCGCCGGATACACCGACACCCGCTTGCGGTCTTTGCCAAAGGCTTCGTACTGCACCACGCCGTCCACTTTCGCGAACAGAGTGTAGTCGCGTCCGCAACCGACATTGGTGCCCGGATAAATTCTGGTGCCGAGCTGCCGGACAAGGATGCTGCCTGCGGTCACGCTCTGGCCGCCGAAGCGTTTCACGCCGCGCCGTTGTCCTGCGCTGTCGCGACCGTTTCTGGAGCTGCCGCCCGCCTTTTTATGAGCCATGAGATAGGTCTCCGAAATAAAATGTGAATGGAATCAGCCGCCCGGCCTAAATCACGCGATCTGCTCGATGCTCAGGGCGGTGAAGGGCTGGCGGTGACCGCGCAGCACCTGATAATTTTTCCGGCGTTTCTTTTTGAAGACCAGCACTTTCTTGTCCCGGCCCTGCTCGACGATCTTGGCCACAACTTTGGCCCCGTCAACCACCGGCGCGCCGATCCTGACGTTGTCGCCGTCAGCAACCAGCAGCACGTCGGCCAGCTCAACGGTGTCGCCCACCTCTCCCTCAAGTTTCTCGACTTTCAGCCGATCTCCGGCTGCGACCTGATACTGCTTGCCGCCAGTGCGTACTATGGCATACATGCGCCCGTCCTCCTGTATGTGAATCAAATCAGTGACAAATAGATTATCGACTTGTTTATGCGAAATATTTAATTAGACTACAAGACAGGGGCTTCTGTCAAGGGCAAAAAAATCCTCGCCGCCGAATCCCTGCTGGAACCAGTCTTGGCGGCGGACTTCCTTTCCCTTGCCTAATGTCCGCCGTTTCATTATACTTGTCAGCAGGCTGTGGGCTTCGCAGCCTGCTCAGGCGGAACCGGAATTCCGCGTCCAGCTTCCATTCACCCCTATTTGGAGGAACACGGTATGAAGAAATACGAATGCCCCTGCGGCTACATTTACGATCCAGAAGAAGGCGACATGGACAGCGGCGTTGAGCCAGGCACCGCCTTTGACGATCTGCCCGACGACTGGGTCTGCCCGAAATGCCAAGCCGAGAAAGAGCATTTTTATCCGGCTGACTGAGCCGCCGCCTTGCCGATCAGCGCCGTTGGTCGGCAGCGCACGACCTTTTTCAATTATCCCCTTGTAAAAAAAATGAACGCTATCTCTTTGCGCAACGCCGCGTTAGGTCTTATTGCGCTTGCCGCCGCGCTGTTGCTGCCCTTGTCCGCCCGCCGCGCCGCTGCGGGCAATCTTGATGAAGCCCAAAGTCTGGTGCTGAAAAGCGAGGCGGTCTTCAGAAGTTTCATGAACGACCCCGGCATGGTCTGGTTTCATGAAAATGTCGGCATGGCCCGGGGCATTCTGATCGTGCCGCAGATGCTGCGCGGCGGGTTCATCATCGGCGGCTCTGGCGGTTCCGGCGTGCTGCTGGTGCGCGACGACCGCCACAGCGCATCTGGCTGGAGCTATCCGGCCTTCTACACCATCGGCTCGCTTTCACTGGGCCTGCAAGCCGGAGCAGATGCCTCTGAGCTGGTGCTGCTGATCATGACCGAACGCGGCCTGAACGCCATGCTCTCCACAGAGATCAAGGCTGGAGCGGACATGTCTATCGCCGCCGGGCCGTTGGGACGGAACGCGAAAGCCCAGACCGCTGACGTGCTGGCCTTTGGCCGCGCCAAAGGGGTGTTCGGCGGGGTTTCGGTGGAAGGCGCAGTGATTGAGCCGCGCACGTATTGGAACAGCGCCTATTATGGCACCGCAGTCAGCCCGATTGATATCCTGCTGCGGCGGACAGCCCGCAATCCCCAAGCGGAGCCGCTGCGCAGCCTGATGCCGGGTGGCAGGAAGAAAATACAGCCTGCTTTGCAGCAGCCGGTTTATCCCGTCCCGTCAGACAAAAACTCCGGTTACCCATATCCTCCTCCGGCTGAACCGCTGCCGCCTGCGCCGCCGGAGAGCTACTATCCCGCTTCTGACACAGGGAATTATGCGTCGCCCTTGCCGCCGCCAAATAACAAGTGGCGGGAACCTGAACCGGATATTCCTTGGGGAAACGGCAATCCGGCGCAACAACAGCAGCCGTGGCGGAACCCGGACGGGCCGCAGCAGCGAAATATGCCCTGAGCCGCTTTCGTTACTCTCCGCTTGACACCGAATTGGCGGCAGGTCTATACTTGCCGCCACAAATCGCCGAATCCAGCCACGGCTGGAGCGGGGGACCCAATTTTCCGGGGCGAAGCGCGAAGTTTGCGCGGGGCTACTCTTCGGCCCCAGCCCGTCAGCTAACCTCGCAGGCGTTGAAGGGGCGAACCTCTCTTTGACCACGGGGGCTTATCTCCTTTTTCTACCAGCACGTGGTCATAAAGGAGGTCTGCCATGACGCAGCCTGAAAAATCCGGCGCAACGATGCCGGAAAGCCCCCTGTCTGAAGACAACAGTTTTCTCCATCGTCTCTGGCGCACGCTGATCGGCGCGCCGCGCGGCTTGACTGACAAGTCGCTCTTCCATCACCTCTCGCTGATCCCCTTCCTCGCTTGGGTGGGGCTTGGCGCAGACGGCCTGTCGTCCTCATCCTACGGCCCGGAAGAAGCCTTCCGCGCTCTTTGCGGGCACACGTATCTGGCTGTGCCGCTGGCCCTGCTGATGATCAGCACGGTTCTCATCATCTCGCTGGCCTACAGCCGGATCATCGAAGCCTTTCCCAGCGGCGGCGGCGGATATCTTGTCGCAACGAAGCTGCTGGGGCCACGGGTCGGCGTGGTCTCAGGCTCGGCCTTGGTGGTGGACTACATCCTCACCATCACCATCTCCATCGCTGCGGCGGGCGATGCCCTGTTCAGCTTTGTGCCGCTTCATCTTCATCACTGGAAGCTGACCGTTGATGCCATCCTTCTGCTCGGCCTGACCACGCTCAACCTGCGTGGCGTGCGCGAGTCCGTGGTTGCGCTGACCCCAGTCTTCATCGTCTTTGTGCTCACCCATGTCGTCCTCATCGGTTATGGCATCTTCAGTCATACCGGAGAAATGCAGGCTACGGCAGCCAAAGTCACGGACGGCTTCTCACAGGGCATGTCGAATGTCGGCGTGTTCGGCCTGCTTTTGCTGCTGCTGCGGGCCTTCTCGCTCGGCGGCGGCACCTACACCGGCATTGAGGCGGTTTCCAACGGCCTGCCGATCATGCGGGAACCGCGTGTGCCGACAGCAAAACGGACTATGCTCTATATGGCC
The DNA here is from genome assembly GCF_048287415.1 of Candidatus Electronema sp. JM. Lineage (NCBI taxonomy): Bacteria > Pseudomonadati > Thermodesulfobacteriota > Desulfobulbia > Desulfobulbales > Desulfobulbaceae > Candidatus Electronema > Candidatus Electronema sp. JM. The sequence goes on along the minus strand of NZ_JBLWEN010000047.1, from coordinate 131,441 downwards.
TCATCGCTGGCCTTCACCGCCGCCGGACTGCTGCTCTGCTATCTCCTCTGGGGCATCAGCCATGTGCCGGGCAAGACCATGAACGCGGTGCTGGCCGAGCGGGTCGCCGCCCAGTTTCCTTTCAGCAGCACCTTTGTCTTCCTGACGCTGTTTTCAGAAGGTGCCCTGCTGATCGTCGCCGCTCAGGCAGGCTTTATTGACGGACCGCGTGTGCTCGCCAACATGGCGGTGGACTCGTGGATGCCGCACCGTTTCTCCGCCCTCTCCGACCGCCTGACCACGCAGAACGGCATCTTCCTGATGTGCGGAGCCGCGTTGGCCGCCCTGCTCTATACCCACGGCAATGTCAACGCGATTGTGGTCATGTACAGCATCAACGTTTTCCTGACCTTCTCGCTGTCCATGTTCGGCATGTTGAAGCACTGGCTGGCCCAGCGGGACACCGAGCAGAACTGGCGGGGGCAGGCAGCGTTGTTTTCCATCGGCCTGGCCCTCTGCTCCTCCATTCTTGCAGTCACGGTTTTGGAGAAGTTCACCGAAGGCGGCTGGCTGACTGTAGTTGTCACTGGCATTTTGGTCGGCCTGTCCTTCATCGTGCGGCAGCACTACGGCACGGTTTATGCAAAAATTTCCGAGCTGTATCAGGAAGACATGCTTGAGCTGGCCCATGCTCCTGCTGACGGCGAGGACGAGGAAACCGCTCCGCTGGATCCCAGCCAGCCCACGGCCATCCTCTTAGTCGGCGCATACAGCGGTCTTGGCATTCATACCATGCTCAGTATCTTCCGCATGCTTCCGGGCTATTACAAAAACCTGATCTTCATCACAGTCGGTGTGGTGGATTCCGGCGTGTTCAAAGGGGAAGAGACGGTTGCCGCCTTGCAAGAAGAGACGGAGAAGATGCTGGCCCGCTATCTGCGCTTGGCGAAACGGCTCCGCATCCCCTGCGAATGCGACTACGAGCTGGGCACAGATGCGGTTGACGAGGCGGAAAAACTCTGCCGCAGGCTGCACCGCGAGTTCCCCAAAGCCACCTTCTTTGCGGGCAAGATCGTCTTTCAGCGCGAACGCTGGTATCAGCGGCTCCTGCACAACGAAACCGCCTTTGCCATTCAACGGCAGCTGCAATGGAACGGCCAGACCATGGTGATCATTCCGGCCCGGATGGTGTAGGGGCGAAAAATTTTCCGCCCCTACATAAGCTGCGGCTTATGCAAGAGGTCTATGGGTTGCTTCATGCACAATCTGCACAATTTCTCTGATCAGCGCATGATCTTTGCGGCCCGGACTGCTTTCCACGCCTGAATTGACATCCACGCCGCAGGGCCGCACCGCCTCAACAGCGGCGCGGATGTTGCTGGCATCCAGCCCGCCCGCGAGAATGAAATGCCGTTGCAGCTTGAGCCGAGGAATCAGCGACCAATCAAAGGTCTGGCCAGTGCCGCCCTCCTGTCCTTTGCGGTAGGTGTCCAAAAGAAAAGCCCGGACATGGGCATGATATGGCGCCACATCCTCGGCTTGTAGCTGCGGCCCCACGCGCAGGGCCTTGATGATCTGACAGGGCGCGGCGGCGCGGGCCAGCCGCTCGCAATAGTCGGGCGGCTCCTGCCCGTGCAGCTGGGCGCAGCTCAGGCCGCAGAAGCGGATGATCTCAGCCAGCTCCGCCAGCGGTCGGTCAACAAACACGCCCACTGTGCTGACAAAAGGCGGTAGCTGCTCGATGATCAGGCGGACTGTCTCCGGGGCAACATGGCGCGGGCTTTTTTCATGAAAGATGAAGCCCAGCGCGTCCACGCCCGCCTCGACAGCGGCCTGCGCGTCCTCCAGATTGGTGATGCCGCAGATTTTGATGCGGATTCGGCTCATGGTCGTCAAACGGCAAGGAAATCCCGCAGCGTTCCAGCCTGCTCCGCGCTGCGCATCAGGCTTTCGCCGATCAGCGCGGCCCGCACACCCGCCTCTTTCAGCCGCAGCATGTCCGCCCGGCTGCTGATGCCTGACTCGCTCACCACCGGAATTTCCGCCGGAATCAGCCGCTTGAGGCGGAAGGTGGTCTCTAAGTTCATGCTGAAATCCTTCAGATTGCGGTTATTGATGCCCACCAATTTGGCTCCGGCGGCCAGCGTTTTTTCCAATTCCGGCTCGTCATGCACCTCAGTCAGCACGTCCATGCCGCGCTCCTCAGCCTGCTGGCGGAAATCGCGTAGCTGGGCCTCATCCAGCAGAGCGGCGATGAGCAAAATCGCGTCCGCGCCATAGGCCGCCGCTTCCTCGATCTGAATCGGATCAAGAATGAAATCCTTGCGCAGCACTGGCAGCTCGACCGTGTTGCGCACCAGCGGGATGTATTCAATTGCGCCTTGGAAGAAATCCCGGTCGGTCAGCACGGACAGAGCCTGCGCGCCGCCGTCGCGGTAGTTGCGGGCAATGGCGCAGGGATCAAAATCAGGACGGATCACGCCTTTGGAAGGTGAAGCCTTCTTCGCCTCAGCAATGATGGCCACGCCGGGCGCGGCAAGCAGGGCGTGGAGGAAGCCGCGCGGCGGAGCAACGCTGCCTTCCGGCGGACGGATGCCGCCGCGTTTCAAGATGGCGATTTCTTCCCGCTTGCGGGCGGCGATGGTGTTGAGAATCATAATATCCATCCAAGTTGTGGCCTGCAACATTGCATTTTTAATGCCGCAGTGTTTTCCGTTGACAGGCCTTTGTCGGCGCGGTTAGAGAGGAGTCCAGGAGTATGACCTGATGGAGGCGAAAAGTCAAGCTGCTGGGCAGGAGGAGCGGGCGGATAGCCCCCTGTAGTCCGCACCGCCGAACGCTGGCCGCTCCTGAATCAAGTCCGCCGCAGCACTCGTTTTGGCAGTGCAAAATTGTTCTCCCGCTGGTATGCTGATTTTCGGAATGACAAGCATGTGGTTGTGAGCGAAAGCGCAGCCGGACGGCATTGGATCATCACGTCGGAAGGAGAATTGGAATGGCAGAAAAGCGGCGGCGTGAATGCCGGATGGATAAGCGATAAAAGGAACTGTTGGGGATTGCTTCGCCATCCTCAATCTACGGGACTGAAGACTATGAACAAGAACGAACTGATTGTTGTGTTACGGGATGCGGCGCGGAGTCATAAAGAATGGGTCGGCAATGCCTTGGCCCTGATTGAAGGCGTTCCTCTGGACAAGGAGAAAGTTCCTGTCAACGCGACCGAGTGCAAATTCGGCCAGTGGTATCATGGTGAGGGGCAGAGCTTGCGGGGCATTGCCGGATTCAAAGAACTGGAAGCACCGCATGACGAGCTGCACAGAAAATACATGGAGATTTTTGCGATTCTGTTTGGCGAGGACTATGAACCGTCATTCTTTGCCAAGCTGTTCGGAAGCTCCCGCAAGCTGGCTGCTGAAAAGCGGGAGCTGGCAATGGAGAAATTTCGTCTTCTGGAAAAGCAGTCGGATTTGATCGTCAAGCAGCTCATCCAGCTGGAGAAGCTCATTACGGCTATGGGCGAGAATCAGCTGGAAAAGTATTTGGCGTAGAGGCCAGCCATGATCAGAAGTGCGCCTTCTCTTCCTCCGTCTGGCTGAATGCAGCCAGACGGAGGAAGAGAAGGGCATTGGAAAAAACATCCGGCATGTTTTGGATGCGGGCAGAGGGAAGCAGGCCGGAGAAGGCGGCGCGGGATGATGTGGAGAAGGGCCACGAAAAACTATCAGGATGGCACCGAGGGAACTATTAGGTATGCACCGGCCTTCCCATACAGTATGTTTTGGGAAACCATCAGGTATGTTCCCTCGGTGCTATTCTGTATGTTTCCTTGGAACCATCTGCATGGTTTTTCCGAAACCATATAGTATGTTTTGCTGATGGATTCGGTGCTGGACACTGTGCAGGCGCGGCTGCTTCAGCTTGAGAGAAAAGCGGCGGCGTGAATGCCACGCTTGACAGGAGTGAAAAAATATGGAAATGATGGAACTGCGTACGCAGATTCACGGTCTTTCGCGCCGGGAGAAATATTTCCTCATCCAGTTCATTGTGCTGGAACTGGCGCAGGAGGATTCTTCACGGCCAGATGAAAGTTCCGCTCATCAGCGCGATGCAGTTACAGAGACGCTGAATGCGCGGGCTGTGGACAAATTCCTTGGAAGTTGGAAAGGCTGTCTCAAAGGTGTTGATCCTGATGAAGCGAAACAAAGCTATCTGATGGCAAAATATCAATGAATGTCCTGTTGGACACCAATGTTGTCTTGGATTTCGTTCTTGACCGGCAGCCATTTGCCAAGGCGGCGGAGCTGGTGTTTGAAACGGCCAAACGCCGCCCGGTTCAGTTCTATCTGTCCGCGACCACGGTCACTGATCTGTTTTATATCGCTGCAAAAGCAAAGGGAAAAGCTTTTGCGCTGGCGTTGATCAAAGACTTGCTGGAGTTTGTCGAGATTGCCGCTGTGAATAAGACGGTGATTCTTGATGCGCTGCATTCTGGCCAGCCTGATTTTGAAGACGCTGTGCAGGCAGGAGCTGCAAAGCAAGCCGCTGTCAGCGTCATCGTCACGAGAAATGCGGCGGATTTTGCCGGAGCTGAGGTTGATGTTTGTCATCCTGATGAATTTTTGCGGCGTTGCAGCTAAAAAGGCGAATTCAGCGGACGCTTGCGCTGGCGGGAGAATAAAGGCGGGGCGATTGCCATAGGCTGTGTGTTATCTTTACGGGCAGGGTGGGCAAACGGTTTTATTGTTTGCCCATGCGGAAGCTGATATAATGGTGGGCAAGCAAAAAGACGCTTGCCCATCCTATGGTACTATGAACAGGGCATGGATGGTGCCATAACCAATTCCCGTCTCGACACATAGCATAAAAACATTTAAACCGCCCATTAAACATGTTTCGCACAAAAAAACTTTGCCTTGCCATCACTTTACTAAGTTCGTTTTTTTCCACACAAGAGGCCCAAGCCAACCCTTTGTTAGCAAACATAGGCATAAACCTTCTTTGCAGTGCTATATACGACATCATTACGTCTTCATTAAAATACTGCAAAACCGAAGCAGGAAAAGAAAAATGCTCACAGAGTGACATGAAAAATCTACAAGAAAAATACAATATTATAGAAGAATTCCAGAAGAACAAACCAGAAGAAGTATATTCACAAAAAGACAGAGAGATGCTAAACGGATTATATTACGAAATAAAACAAATAGAAGTAAATATAAGAAGCAATAATGCTTTAGATAAAAAAATTGAAACGATACAGAAAGATGTCAACGAATTAAAGCGTAAATACAAAAAATCAAATTCTCAACCCCGATCTGCAATAAATAGCCACACCCCTTCTCTACCCGCACAAGGGTATATTCCATCTCAGCCATCGTATAATTTTTCGCTGCCGACCATCCCAAATCAACAGCCATCCACATTTTCGCTACCAAGCACACCGCCTCAGTCATCGTATAATTTTTCACTGCCAAGCATATCGCCTCAGCCATCGTATAATTTTTCATCACAACCGAGCTACCATAACGAACACACCAGGCACCATTCGAGAAACAGGAGATGGTATTCTTCCGAGTTTTCGCCGTCATCGAGCTATTCACAGGGATATCCTGACGATTCTAACAGACACCATTCCAGAAACAGGTGGTCTTCCTCTGATTTTCCTCCGCCATCGAGCTATCATGACGACCACAACAGACACCATCACAGGAGATAACATACACCCTGTCCCTTCATTATGGGCAATTGGTGTGTTCGCTAAAGTGAAGACAGCTCAGTGAGACGCAGGTGCCGGAGTCAGATCACAGCAATAACGTGGCAGCCAAGGAATTTGTGGTGGAGCCGTAAACCTGCAAGCAGCCTTTGACGTAGCTGCATCTGCCCTGAATCCCCAGCCGGATTCAGGGCGTTTTGCTTCCGCCTTGCCGTCCCTTGCCGCATCCAGTATATTGTGCTTAATCTGACAAAAACGCTTGGAAAATAATCAGGAGACATCATGAACTGGCAGGAAGTCTGCGCTGATCCGTGTTTGCATGATTTGCCGTATAAGATTGAACTCAATGAACAAGGACAAATCCTGATGAGTCCAGTCCGTTTGTATCATTCCGCTTTTCAGGGGAAAATCATCAGGATGCTGGCGCAACTTATAGAGCATGGCGAAGCATTTCCTGAATTTGCTGTCGCCACAGAGAAAGGCACTAAAGTTGCTGATGTCGTCTGGTGTTCTGATGCGCTCTGGCAGCAAATCAAGCATGAGGATGAAAGTTCCGTTGCCCAGGAAATCTGTGTGGAAGTGCTGTCCTCAGCAAACACAGCGGCAGAAATGTTGGAAAAGAGAAGGCTGTATTTCAGGCACGGCGCAGAAGAGGTTTGGATGTGCAATCAAGATGGAACGATGCAGTTTTTTATTGCCGCTGGAGAAATCGCGCATTCGCACCTTGTTTCTGCTTTTCCCAAGCGTATTGACGTGTGATTGACGTGTTTGCAACCAGCCTGAGATAATGCCCTTGCTGCCGCTTTCTGTCTTCTGCGGAACCCGGCGGCTTCTTTTTTTTCACTACAGCAATCATGAACCATTTCACCTACAAGAACGGCGAACTCTGCTGCGAGGACGTGCGGATTCAAGACATCGCAGCGCAGGTCGGCACCCCGTTCTACCTCTACAGCTCCGCCACCCTCAAGCGGCACTTCACCGCCTTTGAGTCCGGCTTCAAGGGCATGGCCCACCAGACCTGCTTTGCAGTCAAGGCCTGCTCGAACATCGCCATCCTCAACCTCTTCGCCAAATTAGGCGGCGGCGCGGACATCGTCTCCGGCGGCGAGCTGTTCCGCGCCCTGAAAGCCGGGGTTGATCCGCAGCGGATCATCTACTCTGGAGTGGGCAAGAGCCGCCGCGAGCTGGCTGAGGCCTTGCAGGCGGGCATACTCATGTTCAATGTCGAGTCGCCGCAGGAGCTGGACCGGCTGAACGAGGTTGCGGCGGAGCTGCAAATCCGCGCCCGCATCGCCTTCCGCATCAACCCGGACGTTGACCCGAAAACGCACGCCTACATCTCCACCGGCCTGGCGAAGAACAAGTTCGGCATCCCGGTGACTGAGGCCTTGGGCGAATACCTGCGGGCCAAGACGATGGTGCATATCGAGATCGTCGGCGTGAGCTGCCACATCGGCTCGCAGCTCACGCAGATTGAGCCGTTCATCGAGGCACTGCGCAAGGTCAAAGCCTTCATCGCCAAGCTCAATCAGGAAGGCGTTCAGATCAAATACGTGGACATGGGCGGCGGCATCGGCATTCCCTACGACGACGAGCAGCCGCCGCATCCGATTGATTACGCGGCGGCTGTGCGGGCCGAGCTGGCGGGCATGGATGTGACCCTGATTCTGGAGCCGGGCCGGGTGCTGGTCGGCAACGCGGGCGTGCTCGTCACCGAGGTGCAATATACCAAGGTCAACAGCGGCGGCGACAAGGAAAAACGCTTCATCATCGTGGATGCGGCCATGAACGACCTTGCCCGGCCCTCGCTCTACGGCGCGTACCACGAAATCCTGCCGGTGCGCGATCCTGTGGAAGGCGGCGGCCAGCAGCAGGCGGATGTGGTCGGCCCGATCTGCGAGAGCGGCGATTTCCTTGCTAAGGACAGGCTGCTGCCGGAAGTCCAGCCCGGCGAGCTGCTGGCCGTGATGAGCAGCGGCGCCTACGGCTTCTCCATGTCCTCAACCTACAACTCCCGGCCAAGAGCGGCGGAAGTGCTGGTCAGTGGCGGCAGCTTCGAGGTCATCCGCCAGCGCGAGTGCTACGATGACCTCGTGCGCGGCGAGGCGGTGAGCACATTCGAGTAAGTGCCTGCCTAATCCGCCGAGGAGGGAAAACAAAAAGCCGGAACTGACATATAGCCAGTTCCGGCTTTCTTGATGAGACATCTTGCATAACTGTCCTTACGTTGAGCACTGTAGGGGCGAAAAATTTTTCGCCCCTACAGCAGCGCGTTATTTTGCTTAAACAGCTTCTCTATTTTCTTTGCATCAATTTTGAGATAGAGCTGAATAAACAAATCGCCAAGATTGTTTCTTGTGTGCGGAATCAGCATGTCATGCTCAAATTTCGCTTCGTAGGCCGCAATCGCGCTTTGCAAGGCTATGTCGTATGTTGTATCAATTTTGCCGCTGTAATAATTCAGCTCGTGGAGCATCAGCTTGAGATATTTGATCCGCTCGTGCTCATCCAGCTCCAGCCATTTCTGATACGCCGCAACAGTCGCGTCAGGACTTGGCCCTTGCGCAGCAAAACAGCCAGAAAAATTGAGCTGCTGGTACAGTCCCTTCAGCGTCCACAGCGCGGCTGCCTCAATCAAGGTCCGCTGGGCGCCGTGCAAGCCTTCCCGCAGTCTGGCTTGCGTGGCGAAACTCATGCTGCCTTCGCCGTAGCCCAAACCGATGGAAAATTTGTCCGATTCAGTGTAGGTGTTGAGCGTCAACGTGGTGGCCGCGCCGACGGTGTTGCTGATGGCATCGCCCAAATAAACCACCAGCGACAGGCTTTTAGAAGCCTTGGAGATGCCGTATTCCACATTGGTCTCACCCTGCCCGCCCTTGATTTTTCCGCCGCCGGCATCACCTAAATTGATGTAATCAGAAGAATCATTCTGGGTATATACGCCTTTCACCCTGATCACCGCCGCCGCTTTGTATAATCTGGCCAAATCCTGCACATAGACCGGCGGCAGCATTCCATATTTATCTTCCTGCTGAATCAGGCCGAGCGGCGGCGTGTACGGAATGACGATTTTTTTCGGCGAAATGCTCCGTTTGATGATTGCCTCGAAGTCATACTTGCCGCTGTCGGCCAGCGGCCCGTTTTCCCGTCCGCCTCTGCCGGTAAGCCCGCTGATTTCCGGCATCACCGGCACGGTGCCATCATAAAAATCATCGACCAACAGCAGAATTGGCTTGGCTTGCGACTCGTTGACCAGCTGCCCCATGCACTTCAGCGTTGCTGTCAGATTCGTCATCGCCGGCTGCGGTGTCTCCGACGTTATGTTGGACATGGATGAACTGACATTCGAGCAGCCGTTCGCCGCAAGCAAAAAAAAGCCGCTCAAACAGGCTGTCGCAAACAAACAATTTGTATTCCGCATGATCACACTTGCCGGGCTGGATAGAACAGCGTTCAAGCACGGGCGGAGCAAACAGCAAAAAGGATAGGAAAAGAGGAAGTATGCCGGGATGATGATGAAAAATTACAGCAGGCTACAGTTATACTACTGGCATTCAAACGTTATGGTGTTGATATCCAAATACTGAAACGCATCGCCGGAGCCTGCATTGTAATTGCCGTAAAAAATACATTTCGGCTCGGTCAAACTGTCAACGACAATGCTGCTGTTCGGCAGGATATAGCCGTTTGTTGTCACTCCGGCCAGCACCCCAGCAGTTTCTCCAGCTCCAGATGCAGTATTGACCGCTGTCATTGTTTCCCGTTGCGGCATGATGCTGTTTTTTAAACTCAGGACAGAATTTAAATTTGGCGTGAGTTCCACGTCAGGGATATCCGCTTTCATGATTTCCGCACTGCTTGTTCCGCATTCCCCTGCGGCAGCAAGAACAATTAAAAGCAGCAGTATGCCTTTTTTCATGATGATGGTTCTCAATTGCAGGAATCGCAGTCAGTGATGACATTAACACCTTGAATGCTGCCGCTGGTGCTTGGCGCGCTCAGACGCACTGCGCCGCTGGCAGCGGTTAGCTGCGTGACCGATTCTGCGCTGCCTCGGTACACATTAATTCCTTGAACAACATTATTTCCGCCGGACAGAAAAAGTGTCACACCCTGCTCCAGCAGAGCCACCTGCGCTGCCTTTCCGCTGTACGCAGTATAGGCAATCACATTGACACCTTGTGTGCTGCCGCTGCTGCCTTCTGATTCAAGACTCAGCTCGCTGCTAATCTGCGTCCCTTGAAACAGACCTGCGTCAAAGGCTGCTGTGAACTGGTCAAATGCTGTGACATCAGCACCTGATGCCTGCCAAGGACTTAAAAAAACTTCAGCCAAGAAAATTATTTTCAGACAAATCTTGTTCCTCATATTTGTCTCCTCTTGGCCGCACGGACAAATAGTCCTTTCCCTTGAAGATAGACGTGCTGCTATCGTCTGCGCAGGTTGAGCGACCCCTCTTCTTACCTGCGCAGAAAACAGCTGCTCATTCACAGCCCGCTGTTCCGCAGGCGGTGACCAAGTTGAATGCCTGCGTGGAATTTTCGCTGTTCGACGAGCGCATCTCCGCAGTGCCGGTGACAGTGGTGCTGTGCATGACCATCACTTCAACATCGCCTCTATGCATATTGACGGCCTGCATGGTGCCTTCTTTGCTGCCGCTCATGTCAAGCAGCAGGTCTCCATCCACTACTGCGCTCTGTTTGACAGCCGGCATGCCGTTGCCCACCACCACGTTGCCACCTAAGCGCGCGCCAGTATCATAAGTGGATGTCAAAGTAAGATTGGTGTTGGCCGCCAACTCCATCGCGATTCCGTCAACTATGCCTTCAAACGGATTGAAACCTGCAGCTGTTGCTGCAGCAGGGCAGAGACTCAGCCCCAACAGTGCTGCCATGCTAATTTTTTTCCACATGATCGTCTCCCTTTGACTAAAAAAAAGCAAATTGAGCGAGAACAACTTTGCCTTTTCATCTGCCTTAACTATAAAGCAAGATGAAAAAAAAAACAACATGAACACACAATGAACAGCAAAATTTTCCTGAGGTTCCGGCGGAGGGAACATTGTGTCATGCGCATGGCGTGCATGGCCGCCTGCGGAACACTGCTGCGCCGGGTGAAGAAAATGAAAAAAAACAGCGGTGCTGCTTGCCTGATGCGTCTGCTGCGGGTATGATGCGCAGTGCGGAAGGGCAGTTTCAACTTCCTCCTCAACCAATCCATGCAGAAAGAAAAATGAGAAAAGCTCTCGCATTGTGCTCGTTCCTCCTGCTGTCCGCGCAGCTTGGGAACGCCGCGCCGGGCAGCGGCCCGCGTTTTTTGGACACCTGGTCGGAAATGAACAGCTGGGAGTCTGGCGCAAGCCCTGCGGCTCTCGCCCAGACCATGGATAAAAAACTGGTTTTTGTCCTTGGCAGCGACGGCAATGTGCAGGTGTATTCCGCTGTCGGCGAGCAGCTTGGCACTGTCGCCGTTCCAGGGCAGGCGACCGCCATTGACATTGATCCGCGCGGCAAGACCTTATACGCAATTGACCGGAGCGGTTTTTGCACCGTGTTCAGCGTGTCCTTGGAGACCGGCGCGGCAGCAGGGACGGTGCGGAGTCACTGGCAGACTCAGGCCAGGCCAGTTGACATCGCCTGTCTTCCTGACCGGGGACTGGTCTTCATTCTTGAAGCGGACAGCATCGTCCGGGTTTATTCGACCGCTGGCGAGCTGCGGAACTATCTGCCAGTGCCCAAGGGCATCTCCGGCCTTGATCTTGTGCCGCGCAGCAACATGCTTTATCTTGTGAACCGGAACGGCTACTACGCCGCGCTGCGTCTCGGCGGCCTTTAAGCCGTGTTGCTGTTCAGCTTGCCGGACAGCACGCAGGACAGTATAATGCCTGCATCGTGCTGCACATCCTCTGCCAATCTTTTCATTAAGGAACGAAAGAAAATGAACAAAAAAGCACTTGCCCTCTCTTGTCTGCTCCTGCTGTCCGCCCAAATGGTTTCGGCGGCAGATGAGAAAGCTGCCGCTCCCGCCGCCCCTGCCCCGGAGCAGCCCGCTGCCACAGCCACCAAACCGGATGCGCTGACATGGACAGTCATGCAGGCGTGGAAGACTGATGCGAAGCCGGTCAGTTTCGTGCAGACCTTGGACGGCAGAATGGTTTTCATCCTCGGCGACGACAGCAAGGTGCATCTTTATTCGGCTGAAGGGCAAAAATTGGGAGTGATTCCGGCTGATGCGGGGACTATTGCCATTGACATTGCGCCCAGAGGCGAAATGCTCTATCTGATGGACAAGAGCGGGGCTTATAAGGCGATGGATATTTCTTTTGCCAAGGATATTGACCTTTCCGGCTCGCCATTTAAAGGCAATGAAAATGCGCCGGTATCCTTGGTGGTTTTCTCCGATTTCCAATGTCCGTTCTGCAGCAAGGTGCATCCGATCCTGGAAGAGGTGATGAAGAAAAATGCCGACAAGGTCAAGATCGTATTCAAGCACATGCCGCTGAACATGCACGCGCAGGCTGAACCGGCAGCCAAGGCCGCCATTGCCGCGCAGGAGCAGGGCAAGTTTTGGGAGATGCACGATGCGCTGTTCGCTGCTGCCAACAACGGCGGGTTGAGCACTGAGGCGATTGAGAAGGCTGCGACAGCAATCGGCCTGAACATGGAGAAGTTCAAAGCAGACTTGAACAGCCCGGCCACGCAGGAAAAACTGAGCAAAGACATGAGCGCGGCCCGGCTGGCTGAAGTCAATGGCACGCCGACCCTGTTTGTCAACGGTCGCCGGGTCAATGTTGGCGGCCCTGAAGGCATCCAGAAAATGATTGATCAGGAACTGACCAAGAAGTAAGGCTGTGGCGTTTTCGGTGAAAAAAACAGCAGTCCAAGCTGGCGGCGAGATTGAGCAAAGCCTTGATTTCGCCGACTCCGCCGCCGCGCAGACGCTCTTCGGCGAGCTGAACCGCAATCTGCACACTATCGAGCAGGCCGCCGGAGTCCGCATTCATCAGCGGGGCGGCGGCCTGCGCGTGCAGGGCCGACCGCACGCCGTAGAGCTGGCAGTCTCAGCCCTGCGGCAGCTCTACGAGCTGGCGCGGAAGGGCTATCCGGTTTTCAGCCAGGACGTGGCCTTTGGCCTGCGCATTCTTGAAGCCTCGCCCGCTGCCTCACTGGAGGAGATTTTCTTGGAGAAAGTCTGCATCACCTCCAAGAAGCGGATCATCTCGCCCAAGACCCTCAATCAGAAGAACTACATCGAGGCCATCCGCCGCAACGACATTGTTTTCGGCATCGGCCCGGCAGGCACCGGCAAGACCTACTTGGCCGTGGCGATAGCTGTGGCCGCGCTGACGGCGGAGCAGGTGCAGCGCATCATTCTCACCCGGCCTGCGGTGGAAGCGGGTGAGAAGCTCGGCTTTTTGCCCGGTGACTTGGCGCAGAAGGTTGATCCGTATCTGCGCCCGCTCACCGACGCGCTCAACGACATGCTGGGCGCGGAGAAAGCCGCTGAACTGGTCGAGCGCGGCGTGGTCGAGGTCGCACCATTAGCTTTCATGCGCGGCAGAACCTTGAACAAGGGCTTCATCATTTTGGACGAGGCGCAGAACACCACCCGCGAGCAGATGAAGATGTTCCTCACGCGCATCGGTTTTGACTCGCAGGCGGTGATCACCGGTGACATCACCCAGGTTGACCTGCCCGGCGGGCAGGCTTCCGGGCTGGTGGAGGCGCAGGCTCTGCTCCAGAACATCGAGGGCATCGCCTTCTGTCCTTTTGACAAAAGCGATGTGGTGCGGCATCCCTTGGTGCAGAAGATCATCCACGCCTACGACACCGCCGGCAGCCGCCGCGAGCCGTCCTGACTTTCCATGTCCATCAACTTCATCAGCGAAATCAGCCCGCAGCAGTTCAAGCTCAACCAGAACCTGCTGCGGGCGCGTCTGCTCCGCCTGCTGCGTCTGCTGAAGCAGGAAGGGCGCACGGTCAGCGTCGTCTTTCTCGACGACAAGGAGATGGCCCGCTACAACCAGACCTACCGCCACAAAGAGGGGCCGACCAATGTCCTCTCATTCCCGGCGGAAGTGGCGGACGAGCTGGGCGACATTCTTGTTTCCGCCGACACTGCCTGGCGCGAGGCAGGCGAAAAAGGCGTAACCCTGCACCAGCATCTCACCTGGCTGCTGATCCACGGCCTGCTCCATCTGCTCGGCTACGACCATGAGCTGTCCGAGGCCGAGGCGGAGCGGATGCAGGACAAGGAGGCCGAACTGTATCAGGCTGTTCAACACATTCATTCAGGAGGGGCCATGCCGCAGCTTGCTGTCAATGTTGACCATATCGCCACCATCCGCGAGGCCAGAGGCGGCGCGGAGCCGGATCCGGTTTTAGCCGCAGGCATCTGCGAGCTGGCCGGGGCCAGAGGCATCGTCGTGCATCTGCGCGAAGACCGCCGCCACATTCAGGAGCGCGATGTCCGCGTCCTGCGCCAGACCGTGAAGACCCGCCTCAATCTGGAGATGGCGGCGGTCAAAGAGATTGTTGAAATTGCCTTGGACGTGAAGCCGGATTTAGTTACGCTGGTGCCAGAGAAACGGCAGGAGCTGACCACTGAAGGCGGTCTGGACATCCTCGGCAACGAGAAAAAGATACGAAAGACCATCGGCAAGATGAGCGAGGCGGGCATTCCGGTCTCGCTCTTCATTGATCCTGACTTGGAGCAGGTCAAGGCTGCGGTCGAGGTCGGCGCGGCGTATGTGGAGCTGCACACGGGCCGCTACGCCGATGCGAAAGACCACGAGGAGCAGGAGCGCGAGTTCCGCCTGATTGAGCAGGCAGCAGAGGCCGCCTACGCCGCCGGGCTGCGGGTCAACGCGGGGCACGGTCTCAATTATCTCAACGTAGGCCGCGTCGCCGGGCTGCCGGTGATTGAGGAACTGAGCATCGGCCACGCCCTGATCGCCCGCGCCGCCTTTGTCGGCCTGGAGCAGGCGGTGCGCGAGATGCAGAACTGCATTGATCTGGCTGGGTGAGCAGCGACAAGCTCTACAGCAGCGGCGAGGTACATGAGGACTTCACCTTCAATGAGGGTGTGGCGGAAGTCTTCGATGACATGCTCGACCGTTCCGTGCCCTTTTACCGCACGGTGATCAAAACCACTGCCGCGCTGATCCGCCAGCTCGCCGCGCCGGGCGGAACTGTGGTTGACCTCGGCTGCTCCACCGGTTCCACCCTCTTGGAGCTGGCCCGCCTGCTGCCAGACCTGCAATTGCGGTTCATCGGCTTGGACAACGCCCCGGCCATGCTGGAGAAAGCCCGGCGCAAGGCGGCAATGTTCAGCAAAAACATTGAGTTCCGCCAGCAGGACATCACCTCCCCTGATTTGATCGGGCAGCTTGCCGGGGCAGATGTCATCCTCTGCAACTACACCATGCAGTTCATCCGGCCTCTGCTCCGGCAGGATTTTGTCCGCCGTCTGCACACCGCCCTTTCCGCAGGCGGCATTCTGCTCCTCAGCGAAAAAATCGTCAGCAGCCACAGTCTTCTGAATCGGAAATTTATCAATATCTATCATGAATTCAAGCGGGAGCAGGGTTATTCCGAGTTGGAAATTGCCGCCAAGCGCGAGGCTCTGGAAAACGTCCTTATCCCGTTCACTGTGGAAGAAAATCTCAGCCTGCTGCGCGACGGCGGCTTCAGCTGGGCGGAACTGCACTTCCGCTGGATCAATTTCGCCTCATTTGTGGCTGTAAAGCAGCAATTATGAAACAACCGACCATCACTGTCATCACCTCTGTCCCTCCTGTCATTCCTTCTCGGCCAATTGACGGCAGTGATGTCGGCAAAGCGTACCGCCAAGCCTGCATTGACTCGTGGCAGCGTTTCGGCGGGCGGATTCTGTCGGTTAATAACAACAAAGAAGCTGATGCAGTCAGAGCAGCAACTAAGGGCATTTTCATCTGTCCGGTTGCATCTGATGGAACGGCAGTGGCGAAAAGACCCTTAGTGCTGTTTGATGATCTGCTGCACTGCGCGGCTCAGGAAGAAACTGAGCTGATCGCCCTGACGAATTCAGATATTTTTTTGGCAGATGCCGAGCTGCTGCGGAAGCAGGCTGCTGGTCTGAAGAGCGGGGAAGTGCTTGTCTCGCGCCGGGTGAATGTGGAGAGTCTGCGCAATGCTTCTGGCGCGACCTACAAATGGGGCTATGATCTTTTTATTCTGCGCCGGGAGGATATTGCCCGGCTGCACCGGGAGACGACACTTTTTTTCGGCGAGCCGTGGTGGGATTATTATTTCTTAAGCAACCTTGTTTTGAGCGGCTTGTCTGTTGTCACCACAGACAGTGCGCATGTATTGCATCTCGCGCATAAAGAGGCTTATTCGTCAGAGCGATGGCTGGCCACTGGGGAATTTTCTCTGCAAACGCTGCGCCAATTGGCAGAAGAAGGAAAATATACAGAGCATCCGGCAGTCCAGCATTTCATAGGGTATGTGATCAACACATCATCTCTGCTGCCGGTGAAAGATGTTCTGCTGCTGGCGATGAGAAATTTTAGAGCATTGACACTGTACCACGTGATGCTGTGCTACAAATTTTGTCCGCAACGCAAATCTCCCAAAGAAAACGATCTGCACTTTTTCTCCTGCGCGCTGACTGCATACGCTGAAATCACAGTCAATTTCGGCGTGTCTTCACGCGACCGCATCAACAAAGCGTGCAGCGAACTGCATGAAAAAATGCAGCTAGCTGCCAAGAGTTGACTTCACCTCAACGTCTGCGCGTGACAGACCGCCACGGCTAACGCATCGGCAGCATCGCTGCTGGGCGGGCCGCTCAGTTCGAGCAGAGCCTGAATCATGTGCTGCACCTGCGTTTTGTCCGCGTGGCCATAGCCGGTCACAGCCTGCTTGACCAAACGCGGCGGATAGCCCTGCACCGGCAGTCCCTGCCGCAGCAGCGCGACGACCGCCGCGCCCCGCGCTTGGCCGAGCTTGAGGGCGGAGCGCACATTGTGGGCGACAAAAATTTCTTCCGCCGCCGCCGCTTCCGGCTTGTAGTGCGCCAGCACATCAGACAGCCCTTCAAAAATAAGCAGCAGCCGCCGGGAGAAATCCTTCTCCCGGTCAGCGCGGATGGTGCCGCAGGCGACAAAACCCAGCTCCGGCCCCAGCTTGTCAATGATGCCGTAGCCGGTGATCCGCGAGCCGGGATCAATGCCGATGATCCGCAGCGGCTTGAGCAGGGCTATGACAGCTTCTCCATCAGCTCTTCCGAGATGTCGAAGTTGGCGTGCACCTTCTGCACGTCATCGTGATCCTCAAGGCTTTCCAGTAGCTTGAGCAAATTGGCGGCAGTCTTTTCCTCAGTCACTTCAATGGTGTTCTTCGGCACCATCAAAATGCTCGCCTCACTCATCTTGACCTTGCTCTTTTCCAAGGCCTCGACCACCGCGTTGAAATCCTCCGGCGCAGTGTAAATCTGAAAGCTGCCGTCCTCGTTCACCACGTCCTCAGCCCCAGCTTCCAAGGCCAGCTCCATCAGCTGCTCCTCGTTCGCGCCCGCCGCGTCCACGCTGATCACGCCGCGCTTGTCGAACATCCAGCCCACGCAGCCGTTCTCGCCGAGGTTGCCGTTATTCTTGGCGAAGAAATGGCGGACATCCGCCACCGTGCGGTTCTTGTTGTCGGTCATGGTCTCAACTAAAACCGCCACGCCGCCTGGCCCGTAGCCCTCGTAGAGGATTTCATCATACACCGCGCCGCCCAGCTCGCCGGAGCCTTTCTTGATCGCCCGCTCAATGTTGTCCTTGGGCATGTTCTCGGCCTTGGCCGCGTTCACCGCGCTGCGCAGGCGGGGATTGCCGTCAATGTCGCCGCCGCCCATCCGGGCCGCAACCATGATCTCTTTGATCAGCTTGGTGAAAATCTTGCCCCGCTTCGCATCAAGAGCGCCCTTCTTGCGTTTAATGGTGCTCCATTTAGAATGTCCTGACACTGCCGCCTTCTCCTTCGTTGGTGTGTTTCAGCTGAAACTCCAGCCCTTCTTCGTCTTCAGAACGCTCATACAGCTGGAGCAGGATACAATGACACAGCCGCCTGTCTCTCTCCCGCAGGTGCGGGCGGCTGGCTCTTCCGCCCGCAGCGACGGTAGTTTAGGCAGTTTATCAGGTCAGGACAAGTTTTTTTTGAAAAAATGGCGCAGGTGGCCGCCTCGTCGCCACGAGTTGGTGGAGACCCCAATGCAGAGACATGCGCACCTACCTGCCCAGCATCGATTGCAGCAGCCGAGCAAAGAGGCCGGACTGCTGGCCCCGCAGCAGGGCGCGAACTGCTGCCAATGTCTTGCGGTCTTTCTCCAAATCAGGGTGGCCAATCTCCTCTTCAAGCTGCACAGCGCGGCTAAGGTATGGCTCCGCCTTGGCTAAGTTGCCTTGCTCTTTATATGTAAGACCGATATTCCAGCTCGTCACCGCTTCGCCTGCCTTATCGCCAATCTCCCGGCTGATGCTCAGACTCTGCTCCAGATACTTCAGGGCAGTGGCGTAGTCGCCCCGCGCATCGTAAATCTGGCTGATGTTGTTCAGCGTCGCGCCTTCGCCTGCCTTGTCGCCAATCTCTTGGCGGATGCGCAGGCTCTGCTCCAGATGCTTCAGGGCGGCAGCGTAGTCGCCCTGTGCTCGGTATATACCGGCGATGTTGTTCAGCGTCGTGCCTTCGCCTGCCTTGTCGCCAATCTCCCGGCTGATGCGCAGGCTTTGCTCCAGATACTTCAGGGCCGTGGCGTAGTCGCCCCGTGCCTTGTAAATCTGGCTGATGTTGTTCAGTAGCGTACCTTCCTCCGCCTTGCTTCCTGCCTCATGGAATATAGCTACGCTCTGCTCAAATAAGGAAAGGGCCTTGTCGTAGTCGCCCTTGCTGTAATGAATCGCAGCGATGTTACTCAGCGTCGTGCCTTCGCCTGCCTTGTCGCCAATCTCCCGGCTGATGCTCAGGCTCTGCTCCAGATACTTCAGGGCGGTGGTGTAGTCGCCCCGTGCATCGTAAATCTGGCTGATGTTGTTCAGCGTCGTGCCTTCGCCTTGCCTGTCTCCCAGCTCTTGGTCTATAACCAGGCTCTGCTCATACAGCGGTAGTGCCTCCTTGTACTTGGCAATGCGGTCAAGGTCATAGGCTGCGCTGTGCAGATACAGCGAGCGTTCCTTCTTGCTCTCCTCCGGCAGCAGGGCGGCTGCCTTCTGCCAGTAAGCGGCTGCTTTGGCGTAGCGCAACTGCACTTCTTGCAGCTTGGCGTTGTCGGCATAAGCCTTGGCAGCAGCAAGGCTGTGGTGTCTGGCAATGTCCTCCAGCAGCCCCTCCGCCTTGGCGTAGTCGCCCGCCTCAATGGCCTGCTTGGCCGCTTGGTCGTCGCCCACGCGGGCAAGCAGTGCCTTGTAGTCCGTGGCAATCTCGCGCAGCTTGCTGTCCAGGTCGTTGAGAGGAACCTGCTGCTCCTCCATGATTTTGAAGAAGCTGGCAAGGGCGGACTCGGTGACGGCGTGCTTCCCTGCCAGCTCGCCATACGCCTCATACGGCACGCCGTACTTGTTCACCGTCACATCGCCGGTGCCGGAGAAGATGCAGCCGTCGCCGCGCACCTCCTGCGTGACGTTCTCCTGCCTGCCGATGGCGTTCTCGCCTTGAGCGATGTTCTGCCCGCCGCCCTTGCTGTCGAAGTGGCTGCTCATGCTGGCTGTTTCTCGGTAAAGCCCCAGTAGGGATAATCAAGCTGATAGGACGCGACGAGGCCGGGGCTGTGCTCGCGGCTGGCCACCAGCCAGAGGTCATTGAGCCGCAGCTCGGCAGGCTCGCGGTTGAAGGGATCCCACTGCGGCAGCAGCACCATCGCGTTGTCGGCGGAATACTCAATGTCGCCGGAGACTTTGAACGAGCCGAGCTGCGGCTGCTGGTCGTACTGGCCATCCTCGCGGCGCGTCAGCTCGGAGATGACGAGAAACGAGGCGTTGAACTCGTCCCGGAGCGATTCCAGCTGCCGCAGCCAGGCATCAATGCCGGTGCGCCGCTCGGCGAAATCCTTGAAGGGCAGCTTGTGCAGGCTGTCTATCACCACCATCAGGTGCTCGGAGCCGGTTTCACGGCGGAGGAAGTCGAAATGGCTGCGCATCAGCTCCGGGGTCAGCTTGCGGTCTGTCACCACCCGGAACCACGGCAGGAGCTTGTTCAGCTCGTTCTTGCCATCCCGCAGCCTGACCTGCTCGTCCTCGGTCAGCCCGGAGCCTCTGATCTGCTCGCTGTTCAGGCGGGCCAAGCGGCAGAGCGTCCGCTGGTAAATCTTCTGGCGGCCATTCTCGAAGTCGTAGTAGATCACCGGCAGCCTGCGCCGGGCCATCTCGGTGGCGATCTGGATGAAGAAGCAGGATTTGCCCGCTTTAGGCAGACCGCCCATGATGTTGATGCCGTGGATGCCGCCCAGCGCACTGTCTAATTTGGCGAAGCCGGAGCGCATTGCGGCGTGGCCCGCGCCGCCCTCAAGCTGAAGTTGTTCCTCGAAGTGGAGGAATTCCCGCTCCGGCGAGCTGAAGGGCGAAAAGGACTTGGCCTCGCGGATCAGACGGAACACCGCCTTTTGGAAGGTGTTGCCCTGCTCGGCGGCCAGCTTGGTCAGGCAGCAGTGTCTGGGCGCGGCATCCGGCCAGCGGATCATCCGCACTTTGAAGCCCAAACGGCCAGCAAATTCGCGTGCCGCCGTCTCCGATTCCGGGCTTTTGTTGACGCAGACATACACTGTCTTGAGCCAGGCCAGCCGCTCCGCCTCCAAATAAACAAGATCAGCGGCGGCAATCAAGGCGATGCCGGGCAGGCCGATCTGGCGCAAAGCCAGCAGGTTGTCCTCTCCCTCGACGATGATTAAGCTGCCGTTTTCGCAGCGGGCGATGTCTTGCAGATTGAAAATGCGGAAGCTGGGCGCGGAGAATTCCTCATCGCCGTGCCAGAAGATATCGTCAGCCCGCTCTGGATGGACGCAGCGGGCCGCATAGCAGTTGCCGTCGTCCTGCACATAGGGATACGCCAAGTAACGGCCATTGAAGCCGATGCGCATTTCCTCCAGCACCGCCTTGGAAATACCCATCGCCGCAAAGCGGATCAACAGATCGGCGGTCAGCTTGCTCGTGAAGCCGAGCACGTCGTTGTTGATGTTTTTGATCGGGTAATGCACCTTGGAGGCGGTGTAGTCGCGGTCTGGATCAAAGCCGGGGGCAAGACTGGGGCTGAGGCGGGCTTGGCGGGCAAAATGGAGCGAAAAGCCGCCGGGCGTGCAGCGGTGCAGGCAGCGGAAGTAGCCGTGAAAGGCGCTTTCTGGGCTGATCAGCACAGCCAGCAGGCGGGTTGGCCCGCTTTTTCCCTGCTGTGTGCAGAATGGACAAGCGGCGGTCAGGAAGTTGTTCTTCAGCTTTGCGCCGGGCAGATGTCTGCTGTAAAACTCCAGCACCGGATCAGGGCGGCTCATGGCGTTCTCCTGCGGCGGTCAGGCGGGAAGGAGCAGATGGCGCAGTGCGGCATCCAGCTCCGGGAATTTGAAGACATAGCCTGAGTCCAGCAGCCGTCCCGGCCTGACCTTCGCGCTGGCCAGCAGCAAGTCCTCCGCCATTTCCCCGAAAAGCAGCTTCAGCAGGAAAACTGGCGCAGGCAGGAAGGCGGGACGGCGGAGAACGTGGGCCAAAGTTTCAGTGAAATCACGGTTGCTGACGGGCTGCGGCGCGGTCAGGTTGACCGGGCCGGACAGCTCCTCATGCTGAAGAAGATGGGCTATGATCATAGGCAGCTCGCGGAGGCTGATCCAACTCAGCCACTGCCTGCCGCTGCCTAAACAGCCGCCCAGGCCCATGCGGAAAGGCGGCAGCATTGTGGCCAGTGCGCCGCCCTGCGGACTGAGCACAATGCCGAAGCGGGCGTTGACCACCCGGATGCCAGCCGCCGCCGCTGGTTCCGTGGCCGCTTCCCAAGCCTGGCCAAGTTCCGCCAGAAAGCCTGCGCCGCTGTGGCTGCGCTCGGTCAGCTCCTCATCGCCCCGGTCGCCGTAGATGCCGACAGCAGAGGCCGAAATCAGCACCTTGGGCTTTTGTTCCGCTTGCGCAAAAAATTCAGTCAGCAGGCGGGTGCTGGCAATCCGGCTGCGCAGCATTCGTTGTTTCCGCTCCGCTGTCCAACGGCCAGCGGCAATGTTTTCTCCGGCCAAGTTGATGACCGCGTCCGGCGGTCCGCATGATCCCAGCTCAATAATGCCGCGTTCAATGTCCCAATACGGCGGAATCTGCCATGATTTGCGGCGGAGGGCGAAAATGTTATGGCCGTGCTCGGCGAGCGTCCGGCTCAGTTCGCGGCCAATCAGCCCGGACGCGCCGGTGATGAGGATGTTCATGATTTCGTTCTCCATGCAGGTGCCTGAACAGCGCAGGACGAGGAGCCTCTCTTTGCATAGATACTCCTTTTTTCACCTGCGGGCAATCACTTCCATGCAGCCTCCCGCCCTTCCTGCTTTCCCGTTTGACTTTGCCCGCGCACTTCCGCTACAATATTTTGCAAATCAGCAACCGTGCGGTTTGATAACAACTTGGAGGAAAAGATGACCGTGAAGAAATGCGCAGTCTCGGCAGCACTTTTGACCGCAGTCCTGTTTGCCGGAGCAGCATGGGCGGCAGAAGAGCCGATCAAACCGATCAGCCCGCCTAAAGATGTCAATCAGGCGAAAGCCGAGCTGGGCAAGAAGCTCTTTTTTGATCCGCGTCTGTCCAAGTCCGGCTTCATTTCCTGCAACTCCTGCCACAATCTGAGCATGGGCGGCTCAGACAACCTGAAGACCTCCATTGGCCATAACTGGCAGAAAGGGCCGATCAACGCCCCGACCGTGCTCAACTCCAGCCTGAATTTCGTGCAATTCTGGGATGGCCGGGCGGAGAATCTGAAGGCGCAGGCGGGCGGCCCGATTGCCAATCCTGGCGAAATGGCCTTCACGCATGAGCTGGCCGAAGGCGTGGTGAAATCTATTCCCGGTTATGTGGCAGAGTTCAAGCAAGTTTACAGCGATGACACCGTGAATATTGACCGGATGACGGATGCCATTGCCGAGTTTGAGAAAACCTTGGTCACGCCGAACTCCCGCTTTGACAAATGGCTGCTGGGCGATGCCAAGGCTTTGACTGAACAGGAGCTGGCGGGCTACCAACTATTCAAAAAATCCGGCTGCGTGTCCTGTCACTACGGCACTTCGGTCGGCGGTGGCACCTTCCATAAAATGGGCATGGTCGCGGAGTATAACACCAAGAATCCTTCTGAAGGCCGAAAAGGTGTTACAGGCAAGGAGGAAGACCGGCGGATGTTCAAGGTGCCAAATCTGCGCAATATCGAGCTGACCTATCCGTATTTCCATGACGGTGGAGCAGCGACCTTGAGCCAAGCTGTGGAAACGATGGGCCGCATTCAGTTAGGCAAGAAGTTCACCGATGAGGAAAACGCCAAAATTGTCGCCTTCCTCAAGAGCTTGACCGGCGAGCAGCCCAGCTTCACGTTGCCGATGCTGCCGCCGTCCTCGGACAAAACCCCGCCGCCCAAACCCTTTGAGAACTGAGCGGCAGTTTGCGCCGCATCCGGGCAATAAGCTCGGATGCGGCCTTTGTTCGTCAGCCTGCCGTTTTTTCCTCCGCCCATGTAGGTCGCTTCACCACCTGCGCCAGCAGCGAGCCGACCACCAGCAAGCCTGCTGAGATGTAAAAGGCGTAATCCAAGCTGCCGGTTTTGTCCTGAATCACCCCGCCGAGCTTGGCCATGAATGAGCCAAGCCCCCAGCCGATGAAGACCAGCCCGTAGTTCACGCCCAAGTTCTTCGCGCCGTAGAAATCGCCGGTGAAAAGCGGCATCAGCGACAGGCCGCCGCCGTACTGCCAGTAGGCGTTGCCCACGACGATGAAGAGCAGGGGGATATTCTGCGTTTTCAGGGCATAAGGCACCAGCAGCAGACAACAGGCCGAGATCATGCAGTTTATAGTGTAGGTGTTGGCCCGGCCTATTTTATCGGAATAAAAACCGGTGCCCACGCGGCCCAAGGCGTTGACCAGCCCGCCGTAGGCCACCAGCAGCCAGGCGTATTGCCCCGCGCCTGCTGTCACCAGCAGTTTGGCGGCATTGGCGATGATCAACATGCCCGACTGCGTGGTGAGGATGAACATGAAGGCCAAGGCGTAAAACTGCCACGTGCGCAGCATCTCTCTGGCGCTCCAGTCATGGCGGGTGGCCGCTGCTGCGACCTTGGCGGTGCGGGCGCATTTCGGCGCAGGCGGCACGTAGGAGCCGTCGGGATAGACCTCGTTCGGGGTTTTCAGAAGCTGCCCGGCGATGACCACCACCGTGGCGAAGAAGATGCCAAGATAAATGAAGCTCTTGGAAATGCCAAAGCTGTCAATCAGGTATTTGGCCAGCGGGCTGATGTACAGGGCCGCGCCGCCGTAGCCGCCCACCACCAGCCCGGCAATCAGACCACGGCGGTGCGGGCCAAACCATTTCAGGGCCGCCGGAGTCGGCGCGGCGTAGCCGATGCCCATGCCCATGCCGCCAAGAATGCCGAAGCCGAGAATCAGGCCGGTGTAGCTTTTCATCAGGCCCGCGACGATGCAGCCTGCGGCCAAAAACAGTCCGCCCAGCGTCGCTCCGAATTTCGGGCTGATTTTGTCCTGAATCCGTCCGCCGGGGATCATCAGCAGGGCGAAAGTGATCATGCACAGCGACAGCGGCGTGGCCGCCTGCGCATTGGTCAGATACGTCCAGCCCTCATTCAACCCGGTCATCGCTTCACCCGCCTTGCCGCCGGTCAGCGATTTCGACCACATGCTCCAAGCATAAAGTATGCCCAGACATAAATTGACCGCCATGCCCGCAAAAGTGGTGATCCACGCCTGCCTCGGCTCTTTCGCGCAGTGCTCCGCCATACTTCCTCCTTTTTTTTGAGTTGAACAGCTTCGCTGCCAGCAGTTTCTCCGGCATCCGGCTTTAACTGTAACACAAAAGCGCACCGAGCGGGAGACAAACCATTTTGCGGTTTCTTGAAGCTGGAGCGGCTGCGCCGTCCCGCTTTCTTGTTGCCCGCTGCGGCCATCTGGCGTATATTAGACCTCTTGCATAAATCGTAATTACCTGATAATAAACAGCTATAAAAATAAAAACGTGTAGCAGTCGGCGTTCAACGTGATATTTTCAATATTATGTTGGAGGAAATAAAGAAGAATATAAGAGATTTTGGCCGTCCGCCAAAATTGAGCCGGACTGAATTCCATATAGTAGTTTCTTGTGGAATCAGTGAATCAGCAGTACGAAGGACTGTAAAAAAATGAAGGTGCTCTGATTGAATCAAAAAAATATTTCATCATCCTGGAGTAAAGATAGAAAAACGCATAATTTCAGAATTTTTAAAGAAGGTGAATCTTCTGTGCAGGCAATGGTCTATGCAGCACGGTTGTATGCACCACAGTATCATGGCCTTTTTCCTCCTTTGTCAATTATGTTCCCGCAAATCCCGCTGTCCGCCGAGATTCGGCGCATCCTCGCCGCAAGCCGCACTGTGGCTGTGGTCGGCCTCTCACCCAAGTCGGAGCGGCCCAGCTATCAGGTCGCCCGCTATCTGCAAGAGGCAGGTTATTGGATCATCCCGGTCAATCCAAGTTGCGCCGAGGCGCTCGGCGAAATCTCCTATCCTGATCTGCGCTCGGTTCCTGTGTCAATTGATATTGTGGACATCTTCCGCCGCTCTGAGGAGGTGGAGCCGATTGTCCGCGAGGCGCTTGCCGTCGGCGCGAAGCTGGTTTGGATGCAGCAGGGCGTGGTCAACGAAGCGGCGGCCAAGATTGCCGAGCAGGCCGGGTTGCATGTTGTCATGGACCGCTGTCTGAAGATCGAGCTGGAGCGGCTGCGCCGCCCGCTTTCGTGTTGCCCGCTGCGGCCATCTGGCGTATAGTTTTTTCGTGTGGTTTTCTTTTTTAAACAGACAGGAGGGTCGGCAGGATGAAGGTTGTGGCATTCAACGGCAGCGCACGCAAAGGCGGCAACACCGAAAAATTGATCAGTTATGTTTTTGAGGAACTGGAAAAGGAAGGCGTGGAGACTGAGCTGGTCAGCTTGGCCGGGCAGCATCCGCACGGCTGCATCGCCTGCTACCAGTGTTTTGCGAATAAAAACCGCCGCTGCGCGGTGACAACCGACTGCGTCAACGACTGCATCGCCAAAATGGACGAGGCGGACGGCATCATCCTTGCCTCGCCCACCTATTTCGCTGATATGAGTTCCGAGCTGAAGGCCCTGATTGACCGCAGCGGCATGGTCTCGCGGGCCAATGGCGACATGCACCGCCGCAAGGTTGGAGCTGCCGTGGTCGCCTGCCGCCGTGGCGGGGCAATCCATGTCTTTGACTCAATCAATCACTTCTTCACCATCGGTCAGATGATCATCGTCGGCTCCTCCTACTGGAACATCGGCATGGGCCGGGAGAAAGGCGAGGTGGCCGACGATGCCGAAGGCGTGGCCACCATGCGCACGCTGGGCCAGAATATGGCTTGGCTGCTGAAAAAGCTCAAGGACTGAGCTGCGCTGCGGCCAGCAGCAGTGAGAATCCGGCAAAATAAGCATTGACCGCCGGCTTTCCAAGCCGTTATAACTGAAACAGGGTCTGGCTGCGGCAGCCGCCGGATGCGGTCAAGATATGCCTCTGCTCCTGCCGCGAGGAGGACAGAAAAGGAGCTTGCCATGCTGGTAATATGCGAGGACTGCGCCAAGAAATATCATATTGATGAGAGCCGGATTCAAGGGAAACGCGCCAAGTTCTCCTGCAAAGCCTGCGGTCATATTGTCGTGGTGGAGAAGCCGGAGCAACCAGAAGCTCCTGCTCCGGTCGTACCGGCAGTCTTTCCTGAAGTTCCGCCTGCCGCTGCGGCCAAGGACATTCCGTCTGTCCAGTCCAGCCGGAAAATAGCTGATGCCGTCGCTGCTGTGCCCGCTGCGGTCAAGGGCCGGGGCAAACCCTTCCTCCTGCCCCTACTGGCGGTGCTGACCGCTGGATTTGCTGCTGTCGGCGGCACCTTTTTTTATTTGTATCTTCAACATGTTCCATCTTTGATCAATGAGGAAAGCAGCCTGCGCAGCATGGCTCTGGCGACTGCTTTTGAGCAGGCTGTGAAAACGCCCCTGCTGCGCAAGGACTACTGGTTAGTCAGCCAGGAAACGAAACGGGCGGCCTTGCTGCCGGGTGTGGCCTACGCCGCTGCGGTGAATGGGAAAGGCGTGGTGACTGCTGGATTTTTCAACCCGCAGGCCGGATTTGACAGCAGCTTCATGCAGCGGGTCAAAGAGAAAGGTTTTCCGGTGGATGTGCTGGCCCAGCATGGTCTCAAGACCGGGGCTGAAGAAGGCAGTCTCCGTCTCAACATCGGCGGTTTGCTGGTTGATGACCGAGTGCTGGCTCTGCGCGGCGGCGACGGCGAAATTCATCTCGGTCTGCCTGCGCCCGGAACTGGCCAGCATGTCGTGCTCCATCTGCTGGCTTCGCCCCTGCTGCTCATACCTGCTGGCTTGGCGTTGTTGGTGATCGGCATCCTGCTTGTCCTCACCAATCTGCTCATCATCCGCCCCGCCCGCAGCCTGACCAACACCGCCAACCGGATCAGCCTTGGCGAGCTGGATTTGGTCATTCCGGCCAAAGGCTCCCGCGAGCTGCGCGAGCTGGCCCTTGCTGTGGAACGGATGCGCCATTCCGTCCGCATCGCTGTCGAGCGGCTGACCGCAAGGCCGCAATGAGACCGTCATGAAGAAGACCGCATTTGTCCTGCTTGCCCTGCTCTGCTGCGCCGAGCCGCGTGCCGAAGAGCTGACCTTGGCCATCCAGCCGCAGCCCAGCGTTGCGCCGGAACAGTTAGCCGCAATGACCGCTCCGCTGGCCGCCAAAATCAGCGCGGCGGTCAAGAGCAGCATCCGTCCGTTGTTGAGCAAAAATTCGGCTGAATACGAGACTGAACTGCTGCGCGGCGGCATCGCCATCGGCTATCAAAGCCCGCTGCTGTATGTCAAAGCCGCTGACCGGCACGAGGTGCTGCTCACCGCCTCAGAAGGCAAAAACGGCGGCCAAATTCGTGGCATTGTGATCAGCAGGCCGGAGTCTGGGATCAGCAAGGCTGCGGATTTGAAAGGCAAACGAATCATGATCGTCAGCAAGGTCTCGGCAGGCGGCTATCTGTCGCAGAAGCAGACGCTCAAGGAAGCCGGATTGGATGTGGAGCGGGACTGCCAGCTTGCCGAAGCAGCAGAGAATCGTGAAGAAAATGTCATTCTTGCGGTGAGTCTTGGCGATGCCGATGCCGGGTTCATTCCTGCCTCCGCATTGCACAAGGCGGATGAATTCATTTCGCCCGGCGCGGTGGCGGATGTGCTGCAAACTGCGCCGCTGCCAAACTGGGCCTTGTCGGTCAGCCGCAGCCTGCCGCAAGAGTTGAAGGATGGCATCCAGACCGCTTTGGCGCAACTGCCGGAAAACGACCCTGCCCTTGCCGCGCTGGGCATCAGCGGATTCAAGGCGGCCCAAGATGCGGACTACAATCCGGTCCGCAGCTTGGCGGAATGAGCAAACCAGCACGTGCGGATTGTCTCCCATGCTCCTGCCCCGCGAAAAACCTTTTCTGAGCGGACTGAACAGCTACTATCTGGACATAGAGAAGTTCATCCAGCATCTGCAAGGCGAGATCGGCACCGGCTGCCTTTACGGCAAAGGCGCGGATCAAGAGCTGATGGTCTATTTTGACGAAGCGGATATAGTCCGGGGCCTGACGCAGAACAAGGGCGAGCACGCTTTAGCCTCCGAGCAGCTTGACCATGTTTTTGCCGCCCTGACCCAGCGCAGCTTTCAGGTTTCTGTCTATTATTTGGATGCCGATTCGATTTTCTTCTGGGGCCAACTGCCGACATTCCGCCGGGCCAAATCTCAGCTCTCTTCGAGTAAAGTCAGCCTGCCGGACTTGGTGTTCCGCCTCTGCCAAAAAAAATTTTCCGGCTTTATCGAAGTGGATGTGCGGGGCCGGAGCAACTGCGCCGTCCTCTTCTTTCATCAGGGGGAACGGCGGGGCGGCTCCTATTACTGGGGCACTGGCGGTTTCAGTGCCTTGGATGACGATTACAACACCCTGCTCGGCATGATTCAGAAAAGCGGCGGCACCTACGGGCTGGGCTATTTCACCAACGATCCTGCCGCCGCTCCGGCCTTGCCGCCCGCGCTGTCAGCAGAACAAGAAGAACCGCCCGCCCTTGCCGCTGTTCCCGCCCGCCAGCTTGAAGCGATAGATCAGGCGGTCAGCGAATTCATCGCCCTGTATCAGGAAACCGCTGCCAGCAAAAGCGGTTTTGAGCCGCTGCTGGAGCTGAAACTGAAATTTATTGATTTTGTCTCTATTTATCCAGTGCTTGATCCCTACGGCAAAGCCTGCATTCTTCATGCGGACGGCAGTGTCAGCTTTGCCGACGACATTGCGGCCAAAGCAGGCGCGGAAGGGCTTGTGGACTGCGTTTGGATGGTGATTGAAGAGCAGAAATTGCACAAAAAATTTAAAGCGGCCCTGAAAAATATGGCGGCAAAAGACCTGCTGCGGTCGAACGGCATTGAGGTGGAACGGTGACGCTGCGGGTCGCAGTCGCCACGCTGGGCTGCAAGGTGAACCAGTTTGAGTCTGCCGCCTTTGTCACCGGTTTTCGCGAGCAGGGCTGCGAAATCGCGCCAGCCACCGGGCCAGCGGACATTTTTGTGATCAACACCTGTGCGGTCACAGGCCGGGCCGGGCAGCAGTCGCGCCAGCTCATCCGCAAAATCGCCCGGGAAAATCCTCATGCCCGGCTGGTGATCACCGGCTGCTACGCCCAAATTTCCGCCGCCGCGCTGTCCGATTTGGCTCCGGCCAGCTCACTGACCGTGATTGGCAACAGCGGCAAGCATCTGGTGGTGCAGACTGCTTTGGCCGCCAGCCCGCCTCAGCTGCTGGCGGCGGACATTGCATCAGCCTGTGAAATCAGCCCGCTGCCGGTGCGCCGTTTCAGCGGCAGAACCCGCGCCTGCCTCCGCATTCAAGATGGCTGCAACAATTTTTGCTCATACTGCATCGTTCCATACGCACGGGGCCGCAGCCGCAGCCTGCCGGTCGCCGCTGTGCTGGAGCAGGCCCGGATTTTTGCTGAGGAAGGCTGTTTGGAGCTGATCGTCACCGGCATCAATGTCGGCAAATACGGTCTTGATCTGAGCGAAGGCGAGGATATTTATTCCCTGCTCGGCAGGCTCTGCCACGAATTCCCGGCGGTCCGCATCCGCCTCAGTTCCATTGAACCGACGGAAGTCAACGACCACCTGCTCCGTCTGCTCACCGGCTGCCGGAACTTCATGCCCCATCTCCACATTCCCCTGCAAAGCGGCGACAGCGGCGTGCTGGCCCGGATGAACCGCCGCTACACAGCGGAAACCTTTGCCGAGGCCGTCGGACGCATCCACGCCGCTGCGCCTCATGCGGCGATCGGCTGCGATATTCTGACCGGTTTTCCCGGCGAAGACGAGCGGGCGGCAGCCAACAGCTTCCGCCTGCTCGCTGCGCTGCCGATCAGCTATCTCCATGTTTTCCCTTATTCAATCCGGCCCGGCACTGCGGCGGCCAATTTCCCGGATCAGGTGCCTGCGCCAGTCAAAGAAGAACGGGCTGCCCGCCTGCATGACCTTGATCAAACGCAACGGGCCGCCTTTTATCAGCGGCATATAGGCACAGAGCAACGGGTGCTGATCGAACGGCAGGACAAGAAAACCGGCCTGCTGAAGGGTTTTTCAGAAAACTACATTCCTGTGCAATGCAATGGCCCGGTCAGTTTAGTGAAAACCGTGGCTGCGGTGCGGCTGGTCAGTTTGCGGAACAGCGCAGTGACTGCCATCTTGGCGCAATAATTCTTTTTCGCGTTCCACCGCTTTGCGCTTGACACGGACGCGCCTGCATGGTTATTAACCAGCTAATTCAAAATCCGGCCCGGCCAAGGATCATCTCCCCTTCCTTCTGACTCAAGGACTGCGCAATGGTGTTTTTGCTGAATGTCATCACGCACATCATGATCATTTTAGGGATAGTTGGGCTGATTTTTTATATCGCTTATGCTGTCCACAAAGAAGAGGCCATGTTTGAAAAGGTCATTTTGGTTATTTCTGCTATGACTGGCTTTTTGATTTATTTCGGAGCAAGAGCACTGGGACTGTCTATTCCGGCTATGATGATGTCCTCAGTTTCTATTGCCAGCCCGATCAGAATGACTCTGTTTTCCATTCTAATTCCGTGGTCTGTTGGCGTTGCGGTGGCATGGTACTTCAGCTGGTGTCTCAACAAGCATATTGATATTGCCTTTCGGATAGTTATTCTTATTAGTGCCTTTATCGTGACCTTGTTTGGCGATGTGTATGCCGCCTCATACGCTGTGACAGCAGGCGGAGGGATTGACACCTCGCTGCTGCCCAATCTGACCTTCACAGTCGGCATGGGCCTGTACATTATCTTGAATTACAAAACCAGGTGAGCATTCGCCTTTTTTATACCTGTCCTTGACAAGGAGTGCTGTGATGATGCAAATTGTTGTTTTATTGCTGTCAGTCATATTGATTGGCTTGAATCAGGCTGCTGCTGCAGTCAAACCCTGCGAGGAGCTGAAGGCAGCGATTGCCGCCAAACTCGACAGCAAAAATGTCAAAAAGTATGAGCTGAAGATTGTTGCGGCGGACAGCAGCGTGACAGAAGGCAAAATTGTGGGCAGCTGCGAAGACGGCTCCAAAAAGATAGTGTATGTCCGGCAGATCGCGCAGGAGCAGCCGCCTCTGGTCGCCGCTGTCATTCCGTCGGCGGCAGCGCAGCCGGATGTGCCGGTGGTTGCGGTCAAAATGATTCCGGCGGCCATCAGGTCGTGTGAAGAGGTCAAGGCGGATATCGTCGCCAAGCTGGCGGAAAAAGGCGTGACCGACTATGAGCTGACTGTCGTCGAAAGTGGCAGCGCAGCCGCAGGCAAGATGGTCGGCAGTTGCGAAAATGGTTCCAAGCAAATTCTTTACAGCAAAAAATAGCCGCGAGCTGTTTCTTCCGCACGTGTGTCTTGCCGGTTTGCGCCTGTTTTGGGTGTAAACCGGCTTTTTTGTGCCGTTTTCCCTGCCGCAGACAGGCAATTTTCGTGACATTGCGGCAAAACTTGGTAAAATAACTGATAAAATGCGGTGTCGGCATATCAGCGCGCCGCGCTGCGGCAATCACGGTAAAACATACAATATGTTGTTTTACAATCAAATAAGCGGCAAAAGGAGGCAGGCTGCATGATGCGCTCAACCGCACCAAATTCTATGACAGGAAGCCGGAGCAAATTGCGCCAAGAAAAGCAGAGCGGCTTGACAACAGGCCGCATCGGCAAAAATTTGGAGCAGTATTTCACCGACATCGCCACTCACTGCCCCTACGAGCTGCCGTTCAAGGCTGTTTATCATCAGGCAATGTTTGGCTCCCTGACCGATTCCACCGTAGGGCTTTTTTTAGAAAACGGCTACCGCCGCAACGGCAACTGCATGTATTCCATGCGCTGCCCTGAATGCAAGGAGTGCGTCTCCATCCGTCTGAATCCAAGCCAATTTCAGCCAAACCGCAACCAGCGGCGGGTCTGGAAAAAAAATTATGATGTTGCGGTCGGCTTGGCTCCAGTGACTATGTCGGATGAAAATCTTGACCTGCTGGAGCGTTTCCTGAAGTCCCGCTTTCCGAACGGTAGGGCGGACGCGGAGAGCTACTATAATGGCTTTTTCATCACGGCGATGACGAGGTGCTTTGAAATCCGCTACCGGACCGAGAACAACAAGCTGTTGGGCGTGGCAATTATTGATTGCTCCGATCAATGGATGAATGCGGTCTATTTTTATTTTGATCCAGATCAGGCGGAACGCAGTCCCGGCACGTTGAATATCCTCTACTTAATTGATTTCTGCCGCCGACATGGCATCAGAAATTTGTATCTCGGCTACTGGATCAAGCAGCTCAAGGGAATGGAGTATAAAGAAGCCTTCCGTCCTCACGAGATTCTTGTTAACGGCACATGGCAGTGGGTGGAAAAATAACCTGAGTTCAGCGCAACCAAAGGAGGAGGCAAATGCGCAGCCATCTGTTGGCGAAGGTAGGATTTGTAGTGTTCACAGGAAGTCTGGTCATCTGCATTTCTCAGGCAAAGGCTGCCGCTCCCCAAGCTGGCGGCGCAATAGATGCCGCTGTCATGCTCGCAGCGCATAATCAGTGGCGGGCGAAAGTCGGCGTGCCTGCATTGCGGTGGTCGGACAAACTGGCCGGGACCGCGCAGCAGTGGGCCGCGCATCTTGCTGAATCGGGGTGCAAGCAGATGAGCAGCGGCAGCGAATACGGCGAAAATTTATATTGGGCCAGCGCGGTGAAATGGTCTGACGGCGCACGCCAAATCAGCAGAAAGCCGTCAAGCGAAGTGGTGAACAGCTGGGGCAGGCAGGAGGCGCAATACGACTATGCCAGCAACAGCTGTTCCGGCATTTGCGGCAATTACACCCAGATAATCTGGAAGGACACCCGCGAAGTCGGCTGCGGCATGGCCATTTGCGGCGACAAGGGACAAATCTGGGTCTGCAACTACTTCCCGGCAGGCAATGTGAATAATCAGCGGCCCTATTGAGCTGGTCAAGGCAGCGGCAGGTTCTGCTGCCTGCCACAAAGTTCCTTTTTTTTGCCCCTGCCAGACGGTTCTGCTTGACAGGAACAAAAAAATTTGATTAGTTGCATCCATTCGATTTAGGACAGAAAGCCTGCCGCTCAGGCGGGGCAGCTCATCCGCATCTTAAACTTTTAATGCACCCAGGAGGAATCCATGTCCGGCACCGAAGACAAGATTGAAAGCCTGCTCAAAGAAGGCGTATCCTTCCCCCCGCCCGCCGCAGGACGCGAGACAGCCTATGTCAAGTCCATCGAGGAGTACAAGGCGATTTACAAACGCTCTATGGATGATCCAGAAGGTTTCTGGGCCGAGCGGGCCGAGCAGCTTGTCACGTGGGACAAAAAGTGGGATAAGGTGATGAACTGTGATTTCCACAAGCCGGAAATCAAATGGTTCGAGGGCGGCAAGCTGAACATGTCCGTCAACTGCCTTGACCGCCACCTGACCGATGGCCGCCGCAACAAGGCCGCAATCATTTGGCAGGGCGAGCCGGAAGGCGATGTCAAGGTCTATACCTATCAGATGCTGCACACCGAGGTCTGCCGCTTCGCCAACGTCCTGAAAAAGAAGGGCGTGAAGAAGGGCGACCGCGTCTCCATCTACCTGCCGATGATCCCGGAACTGGCGATTTCTCTGCTCGCCTGCTCTCGCATCGGCGCGATTCACTCGGTGGTTTTCGCGGGCTTCTCAGCCATCGCCCTGCAAAGCCGGATTGAGGACTGCCAGGCCAAGGTGCTGATCACTTCCGACGCAGTGCTGCGCGCCGGCAAGACCATTCCGCTGAAGCCGAACGCCGACACCGCGCTGGCCACCTGTCCGTCCGTGGAGAGCTGCATTGTGGTCAAGCGGGCTGGCAACGAGGTGCCGATGCAGGCTGGCCGCGATTCGTGGTGGCATGATGAGGTCGCCGCTGCTGACATCTCCAGTAGCTGCGAGCCGGAGTCAATGGATGCCGAAGACACCCTGTTCATCCTCTATACCTCTGGTTCCACCGGCAAACCGAAGGGCGTTGTCCACACCACTGGCGGCTACCTGACCTATGCGATGCACACCACGCAGTGGGTCTTTGATGTGAAGGACAATGATGTGTACTGGTGCACCGCCGACATCGGCTGGGTCACTGGTCACTCCTACATTCTCTACGGGCCGCTCGGCTTGGGCGCAACCTCAATCATGTTCGAGGGTGTGCCTTCTTGGCCGGGACCGGACCGCTTCTGGAAGATCGTCGAGAAGTTCCGGGTCAACATATTCTACACCGCCCCGACCGTTATCCGCTCGCTGATGCGCGACGGCGAGGAGCCGATCAAACGCTGGGATTTGTCCAGCCTGCGCATTCTTGGTTCGGTCGGCGAGCCGATCAACCCGGAAGCGTGGATGTGGTATTATGTCAACATCGGCAAGGAGAAGCTGCCCATCGTGGACACGTGGTGGCAGACCGAGACCGGCGGCATCATGATTTCGCCGCTGCCTTACGCCACCACCCTCAAGCCCGGTTCGGCCACCTATCCGCTGCCCGGCATTGACGCGGCCATTTATGATGAGCAGGGTAACGAGGCCGGTGTCAACGAAGGCGGCCATCTTGTCATCCGCAAGCCGTGGCCCGGAATGCTGCGCGGCGTGTTCGGTGATCCAGCCCGCTTCAAGAAGGCCTATTTCAGCCGCTATGCTGGCATCTACGACCCGGAGGACGGGGCGCGCAAGGATGCGGACGGCTGCTTCTGGGTCATGGGCCGCTTGGACGACGTGATCAACGTCTCCGGCCATCGTCTCGGCACCGCTGAGATTGAGTCCGCGCTGGTCTCTCATTCGGCAGTGGCTGAGGCCGCTGTTGTAGGAATGCCGCACGCAATCAAGGGCCAGAGCATTTTCGCCTATGTCACCCTGAAGGCTTCGGCAACCGAGTCCGACGCGCTGAAGAAGGAGCTGAACGCTCATGTGCGCAAAGAGATCGGGCCGATTGCCACCCCAGAGGTGATCATGTGGGCACCGGGCCTGCCGAAAACCCGCTCCGGCAAGATCATGCGCCGCATCCTGCGCAAGATCGCGGCGGACGACTTCGACAACTTCGGCGACACCTCCACCTTGGCTGATCCTTCGGTGGTGGACAACTTGGTTGATGGCCGGAAGCAGATGCTGTAACCTGCTGAACCAGTGAGCGAAGCCTGAAAAGGCACGACAGGGCAGGATGTCGAAAGGCATCTTGCCCTGTCTTATTTGGGCTTGCCAATCTGTATTGAAAAAAATCATAGATAGAGAAAGCGGCAATGGCAACAAAACAGCTTAATCCTTTCACCCGCGCCATTTTGATGGCAAAACATGCTTGGGCGGTATTCCGGGCAAAAAATACGCCGCGCCACGTCAAGCTGATCCTTGCGCTGGGCTTGGCCTACATCATTTCGCCGTGGGATATCATTCCTGAATGGCTGCCGGTTATTGGTGTGCTCGATGATTTTGCTTTAGCTGCGCTGCTGATTTCTTGGGCGAGCGGGTTTGAGGTGGAAGAATAATCGCAGTTATATATCCTTGTAACAAAAGATCATGACTGAAAAAAAGAACAACAGAGATGATTTTTCTCCAAAAACAATAACTGCGTTACGAAGAAGAGCAGGAAACAGATGTTCAAATCCTGATTGCCGTGTCCCAACTGATGCACCGTCTGATGAAGGGCCGGAAAAAGTAAACAGCATCGGCGAAGCTGCGCACATCACAGCGGCAGCAGAAGGAGGCCCGCGTTACAATAAGGCATTAAAGCCTGACGAAAGACGAGCCATAACAAATGGAATCTGGTTATGTGCAAATTGTGCTGACAAAATTGATAAAGATGAAAAAACATACACTGTAGCATTGCTGCATGAGTGGAAAAGAAAGGCGGAAGAGAGCGCAAAGCGTGAACAAGGAAGGAAGCTCCTGACTGAACAGGAATCTCAACAGGAAGCGGTGAATACTTTGGTTGCTGCTGCAACTGGACAGACAGCGGTTTTTCTTCCTAACTTAGTGCCAAATGCAATCAAGGCAGAATCGAGTTATTGGGAAAAAATAGATCCAAGATTTACTGTCGAAACGAGTTATGATAAGGGAAAAACTGGTTATGCTGTTTATCCGAATGAAATTGTTAACTTTAAAATATCAGCAAAGGATTCTCACGAAAAATATTTTACCGAACAATTCGATAAATTAATAAAACACGGAGAGGATATTATCCTTAGCAGTAAATCTGTTAAACTTAAAGGGTTACCAATAGTAGAAAAAATGATAGAAGTCTTAAACTTAGATGGTTTTTTCAGGTTTGAGAATTTAGAAAAAAAAGCTATTAATCTTAACATTAAAACGATATCACCTGATTTGAAAACAGAATCGTTTTTTTGCGACTTACATGGGTATGCTATTTATGGAACTGAATCAATAACTATAAAATCAAAAGGATTAAATGATATGCTCTCAATGAGCATTAGGATTTACCCAGATAATACCGCTAAAGCAGAACTTGATGTGAATTACAATATATGGGAACAAAAAGAATTGAGATCCCTGGAATACTTTGATCGAATTTACGATTTTTATCGTAAATTAAATAATAATTGGACATTAAATATCACTGAAGAAAGAGAAAAAACAGTTATCTTGTCATTCTTGCATGATGACAATTTGTCATTATTTAGCCAATTTGTTTATTTTGATTTTATCAGAATGACAAGAGATATATCAAGAAAAATAATATGCCAGATTTATTATAATAGTTATTTTAAGCTAACGCATGATTTGTACCTAAAAATAAAAGAAATTCATGGAGTCCTGTCAAAAATAGGCCATAGATTTTCTTTTGACGGTACGTTACGTGCAAATTTGGAGGTAAATGATTATTCTGCAGAATTATTAAACCGTTGCAATACTGAGGATATATATTTTTTATTCAAACATGAACAATCAGAACATGAACAAATATATTTGTTTGAAACAAATATAACTATTCCAAAATTATCACGTACATTCACAAAGGTTAAACTAAAAATATGCAATAAATATGAAAATATTAAAGCTGGAGATTTGGTAGAAATAGAATTGATACCGGCAGATAATTGTGAGTGCATACTTGAAAAAATACCTGATATCAGAAAAGATGGAAAAGTTGGCATTGTTGAACAATAAAATATAACCAAAAGCGGCCATGAACCTTGCCACACCGGAGCAGATGCAGGCCCTTGACCGGGCCTCGATGGAAGATTTCGGCATTCCCGGCCTTGTGCTGATGGAGAATGCGGGTCGTGCCGCTGCGGATCAAATGGAGGCGCAGTTCGGCCCGGTTGCGGGCAAAACAGTCTGTGTTTTCATTGGGCCGGGCAACAACGGCGGCGACGGTTTGGTGATCGCCCGGCATGTGCATCAGCGCGGCGGTTCGCCCTTTTTGATTTTTTTGGTTGAGCCGGAGAAGCTGCGCGGCGATGCGGCAGTCAATGCGGCCATCTGCGGCAACCTGAAGCTGCCGAGCTGCGTCATCCACCAAGAAAACGAACTGCCGCAGCTCGCGGAGCGCATCGGGCGGCTGCATTGCGACCGCCCGATGCACAGTCTGGTGGACGCACTCTTCGGCACCGGTTTGGCCCGGCCTTTGGAGGGACGCTGCGCCGCCACAGTGCGCTTTATCAACGAATTGCGGCAGCGGCACGGCTGGCCTGTCGCGGCGGCGGACATCCCTTCCGGTCTCTGCGGGCGGACCGGAATGCCGCTGGGCTGTGCGGTGCAGGCTGATCTGACCATAACCTTTGGCCTGCCCAAGCCCGGCCATTTTCTGCATGGCGGCGAGGCGGTCGGCACGCTTGCGGTGGCGGATATCGGCATTCCGCCGCAGGCGGTTGCAGCGGCGAAGCTGCCGGGCGTTTTGCTCAACCGGCAGAGCGTCGCACCCCTGCTTCGGCAGCGGCCCAAAGCCGGACATAAAGGCACCTTCGGCCATCTGTTGATTCTCGCTGGCTCTGAAGGCAAAACTGGCGCGGCCTTGCTGGCGGCGCAGGCGGCCTTGCGCAGCGGCTGCGGCTTGGTGACGCTGGCTGTGCCGAAGGCTCTGAATGCAATTTTTGCAACTGCCCTGCCGGAAGCGATGACAGTGCCGCTGCCGAATTCAGATAAGTGCCTGTCTGTGGCGGATTATAAATTCATCCGCATCCTGATGGCAGGCAAGGCTGCGGCAGTCCTTGGCCCTGGCCTCGGCATGGCTGAAGAAACCGGCAGGCTGGTGCTGCGGCTGCATCAGGAACTGCCCATGCCCATGCCCATGCTCTTGGATGCGGATGCCCTCAACTTGCTGGCTTTGGAGCCGAACTGCATTGCGGATGCCGCCGCGCCGCGCATTCTCACCCCGCATCCCGGTGAAATGGCCCGTCTCGCCGGTTTGAGCGTCGGCGCAATTCAGCAAGACCGGCTGCACGCGGCGGATTGGCTGGCGGCAAAGCAGATTAAGGATGGACATGAAATCATCACCGTGCTGAAAGGCGCGGGCACCGTGCTTCGCTCCACAAAAGGCCGCTGGGCAGTCAACAGCAGCGGCAACAGCGGCATGGCGGTCGGCGGCATGGGCGATGTGCTGGCCGGTCTGATTGGCGGCCTGCTCGCTCAAGGCGCACCGCTTTGGGACGCGGCGGCAGCCGGAGTCTTTCTACATGGCTTGGCCGCTGATCTGCTTGCCGAAAAACGCCGCTTGGGCTACACTGCCTCCGAAGTGGCTGCGGCATTGCCGCTGGCCTTCATGCAGCTTACTTAACGAGGAACACGATGCTGACCGCAAAAGATTTGATGACTGCCAATGTCATCGCCGTCACCCCGGACACCCCTGTGCGCGAGCTGGCCCGCACTCTTGCTGACAACCGCATCAGCGGCGCGCCGGTTGTGGACGGCGCAGGCCAATTGATCGGCGTGGTCACGGAAAGCGATTTAATTTTTCAGAACAAAAAAGTCCATATTCCCACCGCGCTGGCGATTCTTGATTCCTTCATTTTTCTGGAAGCGCCGGACAAGATGGAGCAGGAGCTGAAGAAAATGGCCGGAACCACAGCAGGGGACATTTGCACCCGCAAGCCGGTCACGGTGCAGCAGGACACGCCGCTGGAGGAAGTAGCGACCTTGATGGCGGAGAAGAAAATTCACACTCTGCCAGTACTGGATGCCGACGGGCAATTAATTGGCGTGATCGGCAAGTCCGACATTATCCGCATGATCGCGGCGGGAATATGAAGGGTCATTTGCTCCGCATGTCTGTGATCCAATCCCAGTGCGCGGGCGGATTCTCCAGCAGATTGCGGCAGCGCGCAGCGTGCAGGGCATAGAGCTTCGAGCTGGGATCAAGCTTGGTCAAGGCTTGAAAAAGCGGCAGGGCGGCGGTAAAATTGCCAAAGCTGTATAGGTCGAAGGCACTGCTGTACATCTCCATTTCTTCGGCCCGATCAAGGCAGTTGTCGGCATTGAGGAGCTGGTAGATGGCCACCGGTTCGCTTTTTCCTACCACCCGCACAGTGTCAATCTGGCGGAAGATAAAATGATGGCCGATATCCACATCCACGGTCTCATGCACTGCCCCACTGACAATGATGTCCACGCCGTAGTGTTTCGTCAGCCCCTCCAAGCGCGAGGCAAGATTGACCATGTCGCCGATGACGGTATATTGAAACCGCTGCCGCGATCCCATATTGCCGACCCGCGCCAAGCCGCAGTGGATGCCGATGCCGATGCGGATTGAGGGCAGGCCGCGCCGCAGCCAGTCTTTGTTCAATTTTTCCAGCTCGCACAGCATGTCAAGGGCGCATTCGCAGGCCTGCCGGACATGCCCCGGCGTGGCCAGCGGCGCATTCCAGAAGGCCATCAGCGCGTCGCCGATGAATTTGTCCACCGTGCCGCGCCGGTCCATGACCGCTGCAGTCATCGGTGTCAGATATTCGTTGAGGAACGAGCAGAGGGCATCTGGCCGCATCTTCTCCGACATGCTGGTAAAGCCACGGATGTCGGAAAACAGGACGCTCAACACCCGCTCCTCGCCGCTGAGGACAAGGTGGTTTTTGTTTTTCACCAGCTCTTTCACCACCGCCGGAGCCAGATATTGGGTGAAGGCGGAATAGAGCCAGGCATTTTTCCGCTTTTCAGTGAAATAATTCAGTGAAGTCAGAACAGTGTACAGCAAGCCGGATGCGAGCGTCGGCGTGACCATGTCCACCAGCAGATGATTGGCACGGAAATTCCAGATTGAAAAAACAATGCTGCCGCAGGCGGCGGCAACGGCGAGGAGAAAGCCTTGCGCTGCCCCGATTCTGGGCAGGAAAATGATCAGCAGCAGGCTGATACACAGGAGCTGGAGAATATCCAGCCCCTCGACCCATTGCGATCGCTGAAGAAAACTGCCCGTCAGAATGGTGTTGAGGGCTTGGCCGTGCAGCTCCACCCCAGGAAAAAATTTCATTTTTACCGGCACAGCGACCTGGTCAAAAAGACCAGGGGCGGACGTGCCGACAAGGACATAGGCTTTGCGTAACTCGTTCAGACTGCGGCCTGCAAAAATTGCAGCGGCTGAAACATAGCGGAATTGTTCCGCCTGCTTTTCTTGGCTGTTTGAAGGAGCTTGCAGAAAATTCAGCCAGTTCATCGCATTGACAAAGCAGCTCAACACGTTCCTGAGTAACACGCCGAACAATTTTGACACGCGGTTTGGCTCAATCGCGTTGTCCATCTCCGGCGGCTGGCGGCTGAAATTGATCAGCAGCTCGCCCCGCTCGGTTGTCGGAATCCGATATGGCCCAACCTGCACCTCCCGAATTCCGTGCTCATTGCTTTCAACAAGTGCCGGACTGCCTTCCGCCGCAGCCGCTTGGAGCATGGCCAACACCAAACTGGGGTACAGGTTCAGCTCACCCGGTGTTTTTATCAGCAGGGGCAGGCGGCGGGTGATGGCGTCCTGATCGGGAATAATGTTGAAAAATCCGCTTCCTCGCGCCGCCTCTTCCAGCAAGGGCAGATTGACATCGGCATGACTGAAGCTGTGCAGCCGCCGGGTTGGATCAGGCCCGCGCAAAAGAAGGCTGCCTGTGCGCAACGGAAAAACAGGGCTGCTGGAATCTGCGCGGTTGGCAAAGAGATGGCCGACAACAACCGGAACTGGGCTGGCCGCCAAAACTCCGGCCAGCAGCTGGTCATGGTCAGGCAGGCCGTTCAAATAACGTTGCACGTCCGGTGGCATGGCCGCACCGTAGTTTTTAACGAACTGAGTGGGCGAAGTGCCGTCCGGTTCAGCAAAAACTATATCCAGCCCGATCACCGCCGGGCGGGCAGCGGCGATCTTGTTAATCAGCTCCGCCGTCCGGCTGCGCGGCCAAGGCCATTGGCCCAGCGTGACAAGGCTTTGCTGGTCAATGTCCACAATCACCACCGGCGGCTCGGCCAGCGGGGCGGGCATCTGCTCAATCAGCAGATCAAAGTTTTTTAGGCGCATATCGTGCAGCAGCGACGACTTCGACAACACCAGAGCTGCCAAGAAAAGCGAAATAATCCCGCCGACAATATGCAGCAGGTGTCCGCCTGAAATGCATTTTTTCCAAACAGCAGAAAACATTTCAGCGGTCAAACGGCGAAAGGCAGCTCATGGAGCATGAGGGCTGACAATTTTGTCGTTTTCATCAGGTTTATTGATCAATTCCTTGAGTTGATAGGTCGGATCGGCTTTCAATTTTTTCCCATCATCCAGAAAAAGCTGCACCTGCCAAAATCCTTTGAAATCAAGCTCAGGGGCAAGATTATGAAGCATGTTCAACGTGGAGTTGCCGATTTGCAGTGATGGGCAAACTCCGCAGTCCAAAGCAGCGCTGGCGATAGACAACGGCCCGACCAGCACAGAATTTCCAGTGTCGCCAATCAGCTCCACCCGCGAGCCTCCTCCGCCCGTCAACAAAACAGTCATCAAATCGGACGGTGAATGCAACGAAGGGCCTACTGCAAGCAGAAAATCTGTACCACGCACTCCCGCCACCACATTTGGGGTTTTGATGCGGAAAGAGCTGGGGCCGGTCACTTTTGACACGATGGTGCGCAGCCGCCCCAGCAAAAGTTGCAGTTTCGTATCTCGATGCCCGGTTTCAGATTGATAAACCGCTTGATCAATCACTAGCTTTGAATTGGCGGTAAGGGTGAGCTGGCTGTCATCCGTCAGCCGCATGGTGACACGGCTGGTCGGCGCAGTAATTAATGTATCGCCATTAAAAATCGGCAAATTTTGCTTCAGCCGATAAGCAGAAGTCCCGCCCTGATGTATGACCAACACTGCGCCTTGCACATTTTCAATTGCGCCTGCCTTTTCTGTTGTTCCGGGCGTAAAACCTTCGGCGATGCTGACCGACGGTGGCAACAAAGACGCGGAAGGCTTTTGCTCGGATTCCAAAAATTGGAGCAGTTCTTGGTCAGAAGGACAAACAACAGTTCGTGGAGGAGCAGCTAGCAGGTTGGATGAGGAAAAAAAGAAAAATACACTACAGGCCAGAAATACTGCATGAAGAATCTGTTGCATGGGTTAGGTGACGGCAAAAGGTGACTGAAATGAACGGGTAGTGGGTGAAATCCGTTGGCCGCAAGCGATAACTATCT
This sequence comes from Candidatus Electronema sp. JM, assembly GCF_048287415.1. Lineage (NCBI taxonomy): Bacteria > Pseudomonadati > Thermodesulfobacteriota > Desulfobulbia > Desulfobulbales > Desulfobulbaceae > Candidatus Electronema > Candidatus Electronema sp. JM. Next base: position 88,340 of record NZ_JBLWEN010000047.1, on the reverse strand, counting down.
GTTATCAAAGAAACAGAATGTACCTATCAACTGGTTTGGCCCACCACCAATGAACGTAATGCGATATTACTCAGATTACTCAGTCTGCCTGATTGTTTCACCGCTTTTTTTCTTTTTTCTGTTTTTTCACCATGCCGCCCTGCATCGTTCCACGCAATGACGAAGAGCTGCGCCGCTTGCGCACACTCATCCGGTCAACCCCGGTACCGCGCAGCGCTTTCAGCCCGGCCCAGATTTTTTCCTGATCGCCTTTGCGGACAAGGACGGCAAGTATTTCTGCCGGGGCCGCGCCATTGTTGACAGCATTCCGCTGCGGCCCGCGCCAGTTCCGGGGCAAGATCGCGCAGCACCTGCCGTGCGGCTGGGCCAAAAGAGAAAGCGGCTGCGAAGCGGGCTGGCCTGCTGCCGCACTGGCAGCGGACAAAGAGCCGATTTTTACTCTGCCGCCGGTCTCGCCTTTCAGCATCACGCTGGAATTATTTCCTGTGGTCAGGGAGGGCGGTCAGAAGGCGAGTCTGGCGCGGTGCCAGCAGCCCGCAGCGGAGAAAAATTATACGCGGTCGCAACCAGGTGGTGTTCATTGCCTTGCCTCTTCGGGAGCGCAATAGAGTGAGCATGACGGCATCTGCTTGATGCTCCGTCCTTCAGCCTGTGGCGCGATGTTTTCGCTCTCAGCAATGCTGTCCATTTTCATCAGGAGAGCGAGCAGGCCGCCTATGAGATAAATCAGCCCGCCTGCCCAGAGAATGTCGCTGGGAAAATGGCCGCCCTGGAGGATGCGGGCAATACCGACCAAGGAGCCGAAGAGCAGCCCTGCGGCAAGAAAGCCCGCCGCCGCCCGCCGCCGCCACTCCCGCAGCGCAAACCACGGAATCATGACCGCGAAGGCGATGGCGGCATGACCAGAGGGAAACGAGCTGTTGCTGCCAGCTTGGCCCGGCTGCCAGAATGGGGTGAACTGCTCGCTGCCGCCGAATTCAACAACTTCTCTGGGCCGCGCCCGCCCGTACTGCTCCTTGAACAGGAAGTTGACGGTCAAGCCGGGGCCAAGGGCGAGGCACAGCAGGACAAAAGCCGCCTGCCTGCGCCACTGTGCGCACCGCTGCTTGACAAAACCGAGCAGGAAGAGCAGGAAGGCTGCGCTGCCAATAAGGGCGGCTGGCACTCCCGCCCAGCGGTAGAGGGTGTTCCAAGGAAAGACATTGCCCTGCGGCCAAGCCCAGCTTGAGGCGGGCAGCACCGCAGCGATGGTGAGATTGCGCGGCACGACAGAGAAAACAAGACGGTCGGCATCGGTCAGCCAGAGCACTGCGCTGGCCAGCAGCAGGAAGAGGCTTACCAAAGCAAGTTCAAGCAGGCGTTTTTTCACCATTCGGCATTCGGGGGCTGAGGCGGCTGAAGCGGCGGCGAAGGGAGAATTCCTGCCGCTGCGCAGTTTTTTGTTTGCACAGTCAGCTGAATGATACTATATTATCGCCGTAGATGCCAAGGCCGCCGTGCCGCCGCATCTACCCTCACCCGTGGGCGGGTAGCTCAGATGGATAGAGTGTTGGCCTCCGAAGCCAAAGGTCGCGGGTTCGAATCCCGCCTCGCCCACCAGCCAATCAGTGAAGAAGTATCGCGTTCTTCGTTTTTGTATTTTCTGTTATATTTCCTACTTTTTCCATCAAAGTCCGCGTTCATAGCTGATAATGCTTGAAAATATCCAAGCATACCTTCAGAATAGGGTAATCCTCAAGGCGTAGTGGTGCACTTGATTCCTGCGCTGGAAATTTCCGCCGGACTTTGTTGTAATCACGTAAAAACAAACCGTTGTCAAGGAGAGCAAAAATGCTATCCTGTCCTATCTGCGGCTCTGAGAAGGTCATAAAAAACGGCTCCATCCATAATGGAAAACCGAAATTTTCCTGCAAGGAATGCCGCCGTCAGTTTGTTGAGAACCCGTCAAATAAAATAATTCCGCAGGAGGCCATGGAATTCAGTTGACAAGCTGCTCTTTGAAAATATTTCATCAACAGGAATTTCGAGAATCACGGGGATTAAACAAAAAATATGAAGATGTTCCGAAACAGACAGAAGATGTTTTTAAAAAAGATATCTGATTCTGCAATTCCATGAAATATGGTCGTTTGCCGTGTCAAAGAAGAAAAAAAATTGGATATGGATTGCGATTGACAGAGATTCGAAAAAAATTGACGGAGCATATGCCGGACGCAGAGACGCGGAAGGCGCTCTTGGCCCTTCGAATCACTTCCAGAATCATACAGAAAAATGCTGTGTTTCATACTGATTTATGGTCAGCATATAAAGAAATTCTTCCTCAAGGCAGACATTTTTCCGCCGGAAAGGACAGCGGAAAGACAAGTCATATCGAACGGTTCAATCTTACTTTGCGGCAGCGAGTTTCACATCTTGGAAGAAAAACGCTTTCATTTTCTAAAAATATGAAGAATCATATCGGATCACTTATTGTCTGCATTAGCCGGAAAAATATGGTCGTTTTCGAGAAGCATTGAAAACTTGGCCGCATCTGTTTGGATATCTGTCAATGATCGTTTTTGTTTTATTGATCTGCATGATTATTACCACCGGAAGCCAACCTCAGCCCAATATCCGCCCGGCCTGAAAAATCAGCACAGCGAGGCTGTAAGCGATCAGCGTATTGAAGGCGATGGAGAAGGCCGCCCATTTCCACGAGCCGCTTTCTTTGGCGATGGCCACGGCGGTGACGAAGCAGGGCGCGTAGCACATGATGAAGGCGAGAAAGGCTAAAGCCGCCGCCGGAGTCCAGCGCGGGTCGGCCTTCAGCCGTTCCTTGAGCGGGGCCGCCTCTTCCGGGTTCGTCTCGCCGAGGGAATAGGCGGTGCCGAGGGTGGAGACAATCACCTCTTTGGCCGCGAAACCGCCGACCAAGGCGATGTTGGCCCGCCAGTCAAAGCCAGCCCATTGACTGAGCGGCTCCAAAGCTATGCCGATCCGCCCGGCCACAGACGAGCGCAGTCTGGCTTCGGCCTGCTCGCGCTCAATCTGCTGCATCAATTCTGCCGAATTAGAGGCCGCCGACCGCCGGGCCGCGAATTTCTCCGCCTCCGCCGCTGGCAGACCGGGATAGGTCATCATCGCCCAGAGGAGAATGGAGATGCCGAGAATGACGGTGCCCGCCTTTTTCATGTACTGCCACGTGCGCTCCCACGTGTGCGTGAGCAGGCCCCGGAGGGTTGGGAAGCGGTAGGGCGGCAGCTCCATGACAAAGGGTGTGGATTCGCCGCGCAGCACAGTCAGGCGGAGAAACTTGGCTGCCAGCAGAGCCATAGTCCAGCTTGCCACCGTGGCCGCGAACATGTAGAGGGCTTGGTGATCAGCGAAAAAAGCTCCGATGATCAGGGTCAGCACCGGCAGCTTGGCCCCGCAGTTCATGAAAGGCACGGTGAGCAGCGTGGCCATCCGCTCCTTGGGCGAGCGAAGGGTGCGGGCCGCGAACACGCCCGGCACAGCGCAGCCGCCCGCAATGCCGCCGGAGACGATGAAGGGCATGACCGAGGAGCCGTGCAGGCCGAAAATATGGAAAATCCGGTCCATCATGAAAGCCACGCGGGCTAAGTAACCGGAATCCTCCAGCACAGCGATGCCGAAAAACATGAACATAATGATCGGGACAAAGCCGAGCACGCCGCCCGCGCCGTCAATCACTCCGGCGATGAGCATGGACTTCAGCGGGCCGTCTGGCAGGAATGCGTCCGCCAGCCCGCCAAGAGCCTCAAAGACACCTTCGAGCAGCTCGACAAAAAATCCTGACCAGCCGAAGGTGAAGCTGTAGAGGCCAAAAAGGATGGCGGCCATCAGCAGCGGCCCCAGCAGCCGGTGGGTGACGATTTTGTCTATTTTATCGGAAGCGTAAAGCCGGTCTTCATCAAAGGCCCGCGTCACCACGCCTTGGCGGATGATGGATTTGATGAAGCCGTAGCGGTGGTCGGCGATCACCGCTTCCGGGTATGCGTCAATGGTGTTGCGCAGATGTTTGCTCAGATTCTCGCTGCGGCTGATCAGCTGGCGGCCCAGCGCCGCGTCGGCCCGCATCACCCGGCTGATAATCTGCTCGTCGTTCTCAAGAATTTTCAGGGCGGTCCAGCGGGGCGGGTAGATGTCGGCCAGCAGGCTGCTTGCCTCAATCAGCGGGACGAAATCGCGCAGGGCTTGGTCAATGTCCGAGCCGTAGCGGAGCAGGGTCGGCGGATGCTCCTGCTGCTGGCTGACCGCGACCACCGCCTGCAACAGCTCGTCCACGCCTTGGCCGCTGCGGGCGACAATCGGCAGCACCGGCGCGCCGAGCAGGCGGCTCAGTTCAGCGGCGTTGATGCTGATGCCCCGCTTCTCCGCCGCGTCCACCATGTTCAGGGCGATGACCAAGGGCACTCCCAGTTCAAGAAACTGGCAGGTCAGATAGAGGTTGCGCTCCAGATTGACCGCATCCACAATGTTGACCACCACATCGGGCCGCTCGTTGACGAGATAATCGCGGGCCACCAGCTCCTCGACCGAATAGGCGGTGAGGGAATAGGTGCCGGGCAGATCAACTATCCGCAGCTCATTGCCGTCATGGACGAGCGAGCCTTCCTTTTTCTCCACGGTCACGCCGGGATAATTACCGACATGCTGCCGCGAGCCGGTGAGGCGGTTGAAAAGCGTGGTTTTGCCCGCGTTGGGATTGCCGGCAAGGGCGATATGAAGAGGGCTGTGCACCGGAATGCTCTGCGGTTGAGGTTGCGGAGGAAGGAAAGAACTCAGTCCCGGCGTTCAGCTTCTGGCTGCGCCGCAGCGCAGTCTGTTTTGCCGCAGGCGGAACAACCGCCCGCGCAGCCGCCGCTGCGGAAGGCGCGGAACAGGCGGCAGCAGAACCAGACAAGAATCGCAAAAACAATGAGACCGACAAGCAATTCCTGCATGATTTCAGGTCGGTTCGACGAAGATGCTGGCAGCGGTCAGTTCGTCCAGACTGAGTGTGCCGCCGTTGACTTTGACCATGCACTGCCGCCTGCGGCCACGGCCCGGACAAAGCAGCTCCATCTCCGCGCCCGGCAGCAGGCCCATGCTGGCCATCCTGCCGCAGGCCGCCCGGTCGCCGCTGATCCGGCAGACTTTGACCCGGCTGCACGCGCAGCATTCTGACAATGGCCGCGCCCCGGCCTGTGCTTCAGCTTGGCCGCCGAACAGACAATGAAAAAACATTTTTCCACCCGCCTGAACTTCCTTGGGAAACATGGATAAATCCGCACCTGATGCAAATAATAAATATTGTCAACAGGCTTGACAAGCATTTTCTTGCAATGCGCCGCGCCGCTGTTCCGGCTTTTTGAGAATTCAGCTTGTTTTTCGGCGAGAAAGATGATATTTTTGAATTTTCTAGTCCCGATACAATAAGGAAGCATCTTCACCTTCTGCACATAACTCGCGCACGGCATGACTGAGGCACAGTCGGATCACGGCGAACATTCCGCATTGCCTGGAAAAGATTTTTTTACAGCAGGCGCGGGAGGCAGCATGGCATCTTACGAAAAAAGCTCTCCGATCTACACCTTGCTCAGCGGCCAGCGGGTCGGGCAGATGTCGATAGATGAGCACAAGGAAATTGACCGCGAAGAACGCGCTGCGCACCAGAACATTTTTTCTGGGTTTCAATTTCTGCTGCTGCTCGTCGTTTTCCTCTGCACCCGCCTTCCCTGCGTGCAGATGCCGCAGCCTGCAACCCTGAGCGGCACCTTGACTGGTTTCACGCTCTTCGCCTTGATTTCCCGCTACGGTCTGCGGGAGCATCGCGGCACAGAGTGGCATCTACTGCTCGATAGCTGGGGGCTGCTCTTTTTTGCCGCCGCTGCCATCTGGCAGACTGGTTTTCTTTCCAGCCCCTTCCAATCCCTTTTTTTCATCAGCATCTTGCTCACCGGCATCTCCCTTGGTTCAAAAGCTGTTTATCATCAGGCTGGGGCAGCCACAGTCTGTCTGATATTGCTCGCTGCCGCAGACCGCAAGGCCTTTTCCGGCAATTTAGCCGCCTTAAAGGTGGACACCGAATATCTTTCCGAGCCGTTGATCCGGGTGACGCTGCTCTGGCTGCTGGCTTGGGCTGTTTCCAAGCTGTCGCAGGAAGCTGAAGTGACTAAGGAAAAAATCCGTCAACTTTCGCGCACAGACCAGCTCACCGGCTTGTGGAACATGAAAATGCTCCTGATTTTCATGCAGCGCGAGTACCAGCGCATCTTGATTCGTTCAGGAAAATTCTCAGTGCTGATGATTGACGCGGACAATTTGAAGGCGGTCAATGACATGTTCGGCCATCATGCTGGCACCATGCTGATCATTTTCATTTCCGAGACCATGCGCTCTGAGCTGCGCGAGGAGGACATGCTGGCCCGCTTCGGCGGCGACGAATTTGTCGCCTTCCTGCCAGACACCGCCTGCCAAGATGCGTGGAAGGTGGCGGAACGGCTGCGCCGCCGGATTGAGGACGCGCCCTTGGTCTATGAGGGGCATACAGTGCATATCACCGTCAGCTGCGGCATAGCCTGTTTCCCGGTGCATGGCGACGAACTGACTGAGATTATGAAAGTGGCCGACCGTGCCCTGTACCAGAGCAAAGATTTAGGCAAAAACCGCTGCACCATCTTCAATCAGCCTGCCCCGGAGCCGGTCAACTCTCCCTCACCTCAATCATTCCGCGCAGGTGATGCTTGACTGCGCCGATGGGCACTTCTTTACGGTGGAAAATTCCTGCCGCCAAGGCCGCGTCCGCGCCAGTTTTCTGAAAGACCTCAAGGAAATGCTCGGCGCAGCCTGCACCGCTGGAGGCAATCACCGGGATGCGCACCGCCTGTTTCACCGCCTGAATCAGTTCCAGATCAAAGCCCGCGTTGGTGCCGTCGCGGTCTATGCAGTTGAGCAGGATTTCACCTGCGCCAAGCTGCTCGCAGACCTTGGCCAGCGTCACCGCATCTACATCGCGCCCCTCACGCCCGCCCCGAACAGTGCATTGATACCAGCAGAATCGCTCACCGTTTGGCCCAGAAAATTTGGTTGGAATGACCTGATGCGGCACGGCATCAGGCGAATTCACATACACCCGGCGGGGATCAATCGAAATCACCACCGCCTGATTGCCATAGACGCGGGCAATTTGTTCAATGGAACTCATGCCAGTGGCCTTGCCGCTCTTCAGCGCTTCTTCCACAATCAGCACGGCATCAGAACCAATCGAGACCTTGTCCGCGCCAGAGCGGAAATACGCTGATGCCACCTCTAATGCAGAATAAAACTTGCCGTTCTCATCCTTGAAATCGCGGATGCCGCCGCCGATGGTCAGGGGCACAAAGACCTGTTTGGAGGTCTCCTCCAGCACGGCGAGCATGGGCATGTCTTGCAGCGGAAAAGCGCGGAAGGCCGTGATATTGAGGAAGGTGATTTCGTCGGCACCCTGTTGGTAATAGTCCTTGGCCAAAGCAACCGGCTTGCCGAGATTGCGCACTTGGCCCTGCTCGCGCACATCGTACTGGTCACCCTTGGTGACGACCAAATCACCGTGGTCATTCGAGCGCACATCGAGGCAGGCGATGATCCGGGCGGCGAGCTTAGTTGGCTGATGGTCTGTGCGGATGCTGACGCTTCCCCTGCTGGAATCTAAGAAATTCTCCAACAGGCGCAATCCAGCCTTGCCGCTTTTTTCCGGGTGGAATTGAGTGGCGATCACATTGCCGCGCTGCACCGCGCTGACAAAGGGACAGCCGTAGTCGGTCAGGGTCAGCACATCGTCGGGCTGCTCCGCCTCGGCGTAATACGAATGGACGAAGTAGAATTTTTCCTCGCCGGTGAAGCCGTGCAGCAGCCGCGATGCCTGCTGCGGCCTGATGCCGTTCCAGCCGATATGCGGCACGGGCAAATTTCCTTGAAAACGGCGCACCCGGCCCGGCAGAAAGCCGAGGCCCGGTTCCTCCGGGGCTTCTTCAGAGGCGGCGAAGAGGGCTTGCAGGCCGACACAGATGCCGAAAAAAGGCCGGTTGGCGCGAAGATGTTCAAGCAGCGGCTCGGCAAGCTGCTGCTCGCGCAGGCTGCGCATCATCGCCCCGAAATTGCCCACGCCGGGAAAAACCAGCCTTTCGGCCCGGCGAATATCTTCTGGCGAATTGACCCGCGCCACGGTCTCGCCCAACGATTCAAGGGCATTCACCACCGAGCGCACGTTGCCTGCGCCGTAATCAAGCAGAGTAATCATGACAGGCTGTTCCGCCTCGCGAAAAAATGATGGACGGCGGCTCCATGCCGCCGCCGTATTCTTAAAAGGGATTGCCCGGCAAGTCAAGACGGAAATCATCGGCTGCATTTTTGCCCGCCCGTCTTGGATAATCAGTTGCTGAACCGGAAAAGTCACGTTATACCAAAGGAGACAGGCGGCGGGCAGAACAGACCGCCCCGCCATCACCATATATTTTCATCATCTGAGATTGCTCATGAACTTGAACAACAAGAGCCTGCTCCGCAGCCGCTGCTTTGTCGGCGGCGGCTGGACGGACGCAGTCGCAGGCCGAACTATTGCGGTGCATAATCCGGCTGACGGCGGGCTGCTCGGCGCGGTGCCGTCCTTGAGCCGCGAAGAAACCCGGCAAGCCATTGCCGCCGCCGAGGCTGCTTGGCCGGGCTGGAAAAATCGCACTGCTCACGAGCGCAGCCGGATCATCCGCCGCTGGTACGAGCTGATCGTGGAGAACATGCACGATCTGGCGGTGATCATGACTGCGGAGCAGGGCAAGCCGCTGGTTGAGGCGCAGGGCGAAGTGCTGTATGGGGCCAGCTTTGTCGAGTGGTTCGCGGAAGAGGCCAAACGGGTGTACGGCGACACCATCCCAATGGCCCAGCCGGGCAAACGGATCATTGTGCTCAAGCAGCCGGTTGGGGTCAGCGCCTTGATCACGCCGTGGAATTTTCCCTCCTCAATGATCACCCGCAAGGCCGCGCCAGCCTTGGCCGCAGGCTGCCCGGTGGTGGTCAAGCCCGCTGTTCAGACTCCCTTTTCCGCCCTAGCCTTGGCCGCGCTGGCTGAGGAAGCGGGCTTTCCGCCCGGCGTGTTCAATGTCCTCACCGGCCCGGCGGAGGAAATCGGCGGCGAGCTGTGCGCCAATCCGGCGGTGCGCAAGCTGAGTTTCACCGGCTCGACGCGGGTGGGCAAAATCCTGATGCGTCAATGCGCCGACACGGTGAAAAAGGTCTCGCTGGAGCTGGGCGGCCATGCGCCCTTCATCGTTTTTGACGATGCTGATCTGGATGAGGCGGTGACCGGAGCGATTGCCTCAAAATACCGCAACTCCGGCCAGACCTGTGTCTGCGCCAACCGCTTCATCATCCAGCGCGGCATTTATCAGAAATTCGCGGAGAGGCTGATTCAAGCGGTGCAGGAGCAGCTCAAGGTCGGCAGCGGCTTTGATGAAGGCGTGACGCAGGGGCCGCTGATTGACCTCAACGCGGTCATGCGCATGGAGGCACAGGTCAAGGACGCGCTCGACAAAGGCGCACGCTTGGGCTGCGGCGGAAAACGGGCGGCACGGGCAGGCTTTTTCTTCGAGCCGACCGTGCTCTTGGACGTGACCCCCGCCATGCGCATCGCGCAGGAGGAAACCTTCGGCCCGGTCGCGCCGCTGTTTGCATTTTCCACGGAAGAAGAGGCGGTGGCCTTGGCCAACGACACGCCCTACGGTTTAGCCTCCTATTTCTACAGCCGCGATATTGGCAAGTGCTGGCGGGTGGCGGAAAATTTGGAATACGGCATGGTCGGCATCAACACCGGCATCATGTCCACTGAATCCGCGCCGTTCGGCGGCATCAAGGAATCCGGCATCGGGCGGGAAGGCTCGAAGTACGGGATTGACGAGTATCTGGAAATGAAATATCTCTGTTTGGGAGGAATTGAGAACTGACGCGGTAATTCAACTGGTTCGGCGCGGCGGAAGGACAACTTTGCTTGGCTCAACCCGATTGCGGCCATTGTTCTTGGCCAGATAGAGATTGCGGTCTGCCGCCTCGAACAGGTTGTCGTATTCGGCCAGATTGGCGGTGCAGGCCACTCCCAGCGTCACTGTGATCACCGGCACAATGTCCGAGCTGATATGGGGGATGGCGAGGCTGACTATCGCCCGCCGTGCGCCTTCCGCGATGTCCGCCGCCGAATGCAGATCCGTGCGCGGCAGGACAATGACAAATTCCTCGCCGCCGTAGCGGGCCACGCAGTCGCTGCTGCGCCGCGCTTGGCCTTTGAGGCTGTCGGCTATTTTTTTCAAACACTCATCGCCGGCCTTATGGCCGTAGGTGTCGTTATAACGTTTAAAATAATCCACATCGCAGATAATCAGCGACAAGGGCAGGTCAGCCCGGCGCAGCTCATTCTCCAGCAGCTCGTCAAAATAGCGGCGGTTGTAGAGACCGGTCAGCTCGTCAATCGCTGCGCACTGCTCGGCCACATACAGCCGGTTTTCCCGGTTCAGCATCCAGATCAGGCCGATTTCAATCAGAACAAAGCCTAACGCAGACAGTCCGACATACACTGCAAAGGTTTTGGCGGTCCGGCGCACCTGCTCAGTGACATCCTCCCAGATCAGCATGAACCCGGCCTGAAGCGTCGGCACAGCGTCCAGCTCGTTCTCCTGCGCATCCGGCAACGGAAAATAATACACTGAATAGAAAGCGGATTTTTTATACATCAGGGAAATATCGTCCACCTTGTAATCGCTCCTGATGAACAGTTCCGCCAGTATTTCATTCATCATCTCCCGTGAGCTGGTCACTTCAATATAATGATTGGCATCAATGTGCTCCTCAAAATATTTTTTCGTCTGGTCAGTCCACATCTTGCTGCGGACATAATCCTTGTTCAGCAGAGCGGCGGCATCAATGCGAAAAAGTTTGGCGTACAGAGGGACAATATCCTTGAACGAGGTGCTGATTTCCAAGGAGCCGACATACACTTTTTCTCCGCTGGCCGGATCAAGCACCCAAAGCGGCAGCACGCCGCGTTGCCAGGTGTAATTCTGCATGGCATCCGGCTGGAGGTGCGTTGCTTTTGTCTGACCAAATTGATACGTTTTGCGAAGGATGCCGTCCTCTTCGCTTGTCGGCTGGCTGATGCTGCTCGGCTCTGTCGGCGAGGCATTGGCTGCTTTGTTGCTTTCGAGCAAAAATGCCTGACTGAATTTGCTGCTGCTGATCAAGGTGGACATCTGCAGCATGCTGCTGTACACCATCTTCAAATTGAGCTTGAATTCCTCCTCGTGCCGCTTCGCTTGATCAAGCAGCGAGCTGGACAGCTCTTTCTTGAAGGTATAAAAAATAACCCCCAAGAACGTCGCGTTGACCAGAAGGATGACCAGCGTGAGACAGATGAGCAGCTTTTTATTTTTTCGGAGGGTTCTGCCGACAGACAGCCGCACCGGCAACTTGCCCTGCTGGCGGCGGCAGTGCGATGCAGCCTGATTGAGGATGCGCGAGATCATTCCACTTCGGTCATGAAAGAAAGAGCAGCTCCGGCAGAACCGCCGCTTGACTGCCGACGGTGATTGGTACAAGAAATTGTACCAAGATAGGTTATAATACAATTTTCTGCCGCAAAGTTCAAGCAGCTTTCTTCCGGCAGATAAGAAAAAAGCGGTCTGCCTGCTCAAAACTCCTCAGTCGCTGCCGTACATCAGGCAGAAAAGACAATCACAAGGCTGTTAAACGAGGGCGGCTCTGGCGCAGCGGGGCGAGAACTGCGGTCAAGGCCGCAGCGGCAAGGACGGCAGCAGACGGATGAGTTGAAGACGCATATCAGTCGTCTCCGGCGGGCGGCAGATGCACTTGCCTGAGCAGCTCGGCGGAATAGTGCCTCCTGATTCTGCGCCAAGCCGCGCGGATCTGCAGGGTCGGCGCGCCGAGCAGCTCGGTTTCTTCGCCGTTTTTGTGATCGGTCAGAAAAAGTCTGCGCTGCCGCAGCGTAACGGCATGACTCCAATCCACTTCGATCAGCTCCTGACTCTCCAGCACCGGCGGCGGCAGAGGCTGGCCCGCTGCGGCTACCTGCACGGCATCGCGCTCTGTGGTTTCCAGAAACCATGCGTCGCCGTTTTTGGTGCTGAAAAAAATGAACACGCCCAGTTCACGGCACTGCTCCTCGCAGCGTGCGGCAGCTTCCTGAATTTTTTCAATCTCCCCCTGAAGGGAAACTTGGCTCCGCCGCACTGGAGCAGGCGGCGGCAGCCCTGCTTGCTGCATCGGCAGACAGCAGTGCTTGTATTTTTTTCCAGAACGGCAGGGGCAGGATTGATTGCGGCTGATTTTGATCATGGCGGCAGCGCGTTGTTGAACAAGGAAAGCAAAGCGATGCACTCATAATCCTGCAACACGGCGCGGCTGTCAAAGGAAAAATGCGGCAGACGGCCTCAGCGGGTAACAGGCTTTTCTTCGCTGCCAGGCAGAGCCGGTTCCGGCTGGAGCGGCGGAACGGCATCTGCGCCGGGACGAAATACAGCCGACGGCGATGACGCGCTGTTGCGCCCGCCCTCTCCCTCTTTGGCATACAGCAGCACCTTGTTCAGGGGCGGTCTGCCGCTGCCATGCTGCGCTGTATAGACAAAAAGGCTGTTGAAATTCTGGGTGATCCGCCGCAGTCCCTCCTCCAGCGGAATGCGGCGGAGATCAGCAGAAACCGGCTGCTCAACGGCACCCCGCACGGTGATTTCCACCTTGGCCTGCGCGGCAATTTCTTGCAGAATCTCGCGTAAAGGCCGATTCCGAGCCTGCATGGTCAGCAAGCCGTCCTCAATCACGAGCTGAGGTTCGGACAAGGCTGGCACTGCTGCGGCAAAAAACGCCGCAGCCAAAGCCAGTCGAGCGCACAGCCTGTTCTTCATGATTACGAGCAGCGCGAATAGCCGCAGTCGCGGCAGACTTCGCAGCCTTCGGCAAAGACCAAAGTGCCGGGGCATTCCGGGCAGGACGAGGTGAAGCCCTTCTGCGTCCCAGCCATGAAGGATTTGAGCAGCCTGCCGAGCTGGGCGGGCAGATCGAACATGTGGCCGCTGGAGCGATCAAGCTGGCGGATGATCTCCTCCATCGGAATCTGATAGCGCAGGGCGAGCGAGACCAGTCGGCAGGTGGTGGTCCACATGGTGGATTTATCCTTCAGATCCAGCCGATTGTCGAATGGAAACTTGGCGAAGACCTCCATCGGGCTTTCCGCCTCGTCAAAGCAGACGATGATGTACACTGCATTGCCGTCCGCGTCTTTGAGCCGGTAGCGCTTGGCATCAAGCACATCGGGCAGCTCTTTTTTCTGCATCTCGCCTTGAGTTGACACCACAGCGGTCTGCTGCTTGGCCGCCGAAGCGGCGGTGCTGAGAACCTGGCCGTCCCGCGAGCCGTCGCGATAGACGGTCAGTCCCTTGCAGCCCAGCTCAAAGCCGAGCAGATAAGAAAGGCGCACATCCTCTTTGCTCGCTGTTGCAGGCAGATTGATGGTCTTGCTGATTGAGGAGTCCACGCCGCTGGCCTGCAACGCGCCCTGCATCCTGATATGATCCTCCGGGGCGATGTCCTGCGCGGCTTGGAAAATGCGCTGCCATTTTTCCGGGATTTCCGCATGGCCGAGCACTGTGCCGCTCTTGGCCACCTTCCGCATCAGCTCTTCAGAGAAAAAGCCCTCGCGCTTGGCGGCGGCCTCGAAATGTTTGTTGACCATCAGAAAGCGGTCTCCGTCCATGACATTTTTTTCTGTCACCACCGCAAAATACGGCTCACAGCCGGAAGAGCAGTCAGCGATCATCGAAACCGTGCCGGTAGGCTGAATGGAGGTCAGAGCGGCATTGCGCCGGGCCGGATAGTGGTTGTGCTGCGGATCCCAAGCCGGGAACGGGCTTTTCAGCTCCGCCAAAGCGATGGAGGCGGCCTCAGCCTCGTCGCGGATGAACTGCATGACCTTGGCTGATTCCGCCCGGCCTGTCTCGTCGCCGTAGGGCAGCTCCAGTTGGATGAGCATGTCGTGCAGGCCCATGATGCCAAGGCCGATTTTGCGCGTTTTCTTGGTCATCTCCGCGATTTCCGGGATGGGAAAGCGGTTGCAGTCAATCACGTTGTCCAAGAAGCGCACCGCTGTCCGCACCGTCTGCGCCAAGCGGGGATAATCCACCGCGCCGTCCTTGACGTAACTGTTGAGATTTATTGAACCTAAATTGCACGATTCGTATGGCAGAAGCCACTGCTCGCCACAAGGATTTGTCGCCTCAAATTCACCAAGCTGCGGGGTGGCGTTGGCGCGGTTGGCCGCGTCAATGAAGAGAACGCCCGGCTCGCCGTTGTGCCACGCCAGATCAACAATTTTATCAAAAACTTTGGCCGCGTTCATCCGGCAGACCACCTTGCGGTTGGAAGGGTCAATCAGGTCGTATTCCTGATTATTTTTTGCCGCCTCCATGAACTTGTCGGTGATGGCCACCGAAAAATTGAAGTTGGTGAATTTGCTCTGATCCTGCTTGGCACTGATAAAGTCCATGATGTCAGGATGATCCACGCGTAGGATGCCCATGTTGGCGCCGCGCCGCTTGCCGCCCTGCTTGATGGTCTCGGTGGCCACGTCGAACACGGCGGCGAAACTGAGCGGCCCGGAGGCCACGCCCTGCGTCGAGCGCACCGCTGAATTTTTTGGCCGCAGCCGGGAGAAGGAATAGCCGGTGCCGCCGCCGGTCTTATGCACCAATGCGCCGTTGCGGATGGAAGTGAAAATGCCGTCCATCGAGTCGTCAACGGGCAGGACAAAGCAGGCGGAAAGCTGGCCAAGGTCGGTGCCCGCATTCATCAGGCAGGGCGAGTTGGGCAGAAAATCGAGATGATAGATCAGACTGAAGAACTGCTCGCGCAGCAGCTCGAAATCCTCGCGCTCCCGGTCCGGCGCGGCCACTGCGTCCGCCACCCGGCGGCAGAGCGATTCCCAGTTCTCCAGCACATTACCCTGCCCATCTTTGAGGTAGTAACGGCGGGTCAACACGGTCTCGGCGGTCTCGGTCAGAACCTGTCTGGCAACGGTTCTGGTCATCTCTTTTCCCATCTCTTCCTTCCTTTTTGAGCAATGAGTCGGGCCTGTCCCTCAGGCGGTCGCGTTATCTTATAACACAACATATTGTGCGGACTCAAGTGGAAAATATGCTACCAGTTGTATTTTTGCTCAAATTAAAGAAAACGTCTGTTTTCACGGCGTTCAGAAATGGGCGGCCTTTGTCAATCGCTTTCCAGCGAAAAAATATTGGTGCCCTTCTCCGCTGTCAGGGATATCGTTTAACCTGCTCGAAAAATCACGCGGCTGGTTTGACTTTTTCCTTTTGCTCGGCTATATTGACCTTCCGTTCGCCGTCTGTATGCGTTGACCGCAAAAATACAGACCTTTTCTTGTACCGTCTTCTATGATGAGGAGCTGACAGTGGCCAGTGTCGTGGTGATTGGAACCCAGTGGGGGGATGAGGGCAAAGGCAAGATTGTTGATCTGCTGACAGGCCATGCAGACTGCATCGTCCGCTTTCAGGGCGGCAACAACGCCGGGCACACCCTCGTGGTGGCCGGGAAAAAATATGTCTTTCATATCATCCCCTCCGGCATTCTCTATGAGGACAAACGCTGCATGATCGGCAACGGGGTGATTATTGATCCGGGCGTGCTCTTGGAGGAAATGGAGGAGCTGCGCGGTCACGGCCTGCCGGTCACGCCCGCCCGCCTGCTGATCAGCGAGAACGCCCATCTGATCATGCCGTATCACCGGATGCTCGATCAGGCGCGGGAAGCGGCTCTGTCCAGCGGCAAAAAAATCGGCACCACCGGACGCGGCATCGGCCCCTGCTACATGGACAAAGTAGGCCGGGTCGGCATCAAAGCGGGCGATCTTCTTGATTTCAGCCAGTTTTTGGACAAGCTCCAAGCTAACGTCGAGGAGAAAAATTTCTTCCTGACCAAGCAGTACAACGCTGCGCCCGCCTGTTTTGACGAGATCAAGGCGCAGTTTGAAGCCCACGCCGAGCGGCTGATGCCCTTCATCGGCAATGTCTCGGTCGAGCTGGATCAGGCGCGGAAAGCTGGCAAAAACATCCTCTTCGAGGGCGCGCAGGGCACGCAGTTGGATATAGACCACGGCACATATCCCTTTGTCACCTCGTCCAACACGGTGGCGGGCAACGCCTGCATCGGTTCCGGCTTTGGCCCGGCCCATATTGACGAGGTCATCGGCATTCTCAAGGCCTACACCACGCGGGTCGGCTCCGGCCCGTTTCCGTCTGAGCTGCCAGAAGGCGACGCGATTGGCGACGAGCTGCAACGCAAGGGCGGAGAATTCGGCGCGACCACAGGCCGCCGCCGCCGCTGCGGCTGGCTGGACATGGTGGTGGCCAATGACGCAGTGCGCCTGAACGGCCTCACCGGCTTGGCGATCACCAAATTAGACGTGCTGTCCGGCCAGCCCACGCTGAAAATCGGCCTGAGCTACACGGTCGAGGGTCGGCGTTTTGACCAGATGCCGAGCAACATCCGGCAGGCCGCGCTGGCGCAGCCGGTGTACGAGGAGATGCCCGGTTGGAGCAAGGAACTGAGCAAAGTGCGTGATTTCAGCGAGCTGCCGCAGCAGGCCAAGGACTACATCCGCCGGATTGAAGACCTTGCCGGGGTGCCGCCGATGATCGTCTCGGTCGGCCCTGACCGCGCGGAGACCCTGCTTCTGCGCAACCCCTTCGCGAAATAGTTTGTTTTCAATTTCACATTCACTGGAAAACCAGATATTATACTTCAGGGTTCCTGCTCGGCACCCTGTTTGAGGAGAGCGTATATGGCCCGTATCACAGTGGAAGACTGCCTTGATCAAGTCGGCGACGACAACCGTTTCGCCTTGGTGCATCTGGCGGTGGAGCGCATCCGCCAGCACCGCAACGGCGAGCCGTTTCTGGTCGGCGGCAAAAACAAGGAAGTGGTCATGACCCTGCGCGAAATCGCGTCAGGCAAAGTCACCTTTGGCAACATCCGCGAGCTGCCTGCCCAGCGCCGGGCGCGGGAAGATGTGGCGGCGGACATGGCAGATGACGACGAGCAGGCATAGGCGGTTATGAGCAGAGATTATTATGAAATCCTTGGCGTGCCGCGCGGCGCGGACGGGGATGTCATAAAGAAGGCGTACCGGAAGCTGGCCATGCAGTATCACCCGGACCGCAATCCGGGCGACAAAGAGGCCGAGTCCCGCTTCAAAGAGGCCGCCGAGGCCTACGAAGTCCTCAGCGACGCGAAGAAGCGGCAGGTCTATGATGCCTACGGCCACGACGGCCTGAAGAGCAGCGGCTATTCCGGCCCCGGCGACATGGGGGATATTTTCTCTCATATCAACGACCTCTTCGGCGGCATGTTCGGCGGCTTCGGCGGGCGGGCGCAGCAGCGCGATCCCAATGCGCCCGCGCACGGCAGCGACCTCCGCTATGATTTGGAAATCTCCTTCATGGACGCGGCGCACGGCGTGGAGAAGGAGGTCGAGATTGAAAAGCCGGAAACCTGCTGGACCTGCGAGGGCAGCGGCGCACGGCCCGGCAGCAGGCCGCAGCCATGCGCAACCTGCAAGGGCCGGGGGCAAGTGACCCGCTCGCAGGGCTTTTTTCAGGTCAGCTCGACCTGTCCGCATTGCCGGGGCGCAGGCCAGACCATCGCCGACCCCTGCGGCGACTGTCACGGCGAAGGGCTGGTGCGGAAGAAAGAAAAAATTTTGCTCAAAATTCCTGCGGGCGTGGACACTGGCTCGCGGATGCGGCTGAACGGCAAGGGCGAAGGAGGCCGTCGGGGCGGCTCGGCAGGCGACCTCTACGTGATCATTCATGTCAAAGAGCATGAGTATTTTGTCCGGGACGATCAGACCGTTTATCTCCGCTATCCGGTCTCGATGGTCAAAGCCGCTTTGGGCTGCGAGCTGGATGTGCCCACAGTCAACGGCACGGCCAAGCTGAAGATCAAGCCCGGCACTCAGTCCGGCGAGCGGTTCACTCTGCGCGGCGAAGGCATCGTCGGCCTGCGCGGGCGTTCTGCCGGAGACATGATCGTCGAGGTGCAGGTGCAGACCCCGACCAATCTGAGCAGCAGGCAGCGGGAGCTGCTGGAGGAGTTTGACGGGCATTGCAAGAACGGCGAGGAGGAAGGATTTTTCGCCAAGATGTTCGGCTCCTTCATGGGCAAAGAAAAGGAGAACGGGTGAGCGCGGAGCTGACGCATTTTGATGCCGCAGGCCAGGCGCGGATGGTGGATGTCGGCGGCAAGGCCGAGACGGAGCGCGTGGCTGTGGCCGAGGGCCGGATTGCCCTTTGCCCGGAAGCCTACGCTATGGTCAAGGCCGGGACGGTGAAAAAAGGCGACGTGCTGGGCGTGGCCCGGCTGGCGGGCATCATGGCCGCCAAGCAGACTTCAGCCCTGATTCCGCTCTGTCATCCGCTGGCGATCAGCGGGGCGGAAGTCGCCTTTGCCTTTGATGATGCGCGGTATTCCATCATCATTGAGGCCAGCGTCCGCATCACCGGCAGAACCGGGGTGGAGATGGAGGCATTGACCGCTGTTTCCGTTGCCGCCCTGACTATTTATGACATGTGCAAGGCCGTGGACAAGGGAATGGAGATTTCCCAAGTCCGCCTGATGAAAAAAAGCGGCGGCAGAAGCGGCGAGTTCCGTCGGGCCGCAGGATGAGCCAGATAGAGGAAAAGGCATGAACAGCGAGCAATTAGGAAAATTCAGAGCGATGTTGGAAAATATGCGGCAGGAAATCGTCTCTGACGTGGAGCAGACTATTTCGGAGATGACCGATCATCAGTTCAACACCCCGGACATCACCGACCGCGCCACGCTGGAGTCGGACCGCAGCTTCGAGCTGCGCCTGCGCAGCCGCGAGCAGCATCTGCTGGAGAAAATCAACGAGGCTATCGCCCGGCTTGACGACGGCAGCTACGGCATCTGCGAGGACTGCGAAGAAGAAATCGGCCTCAAACGGCTGGAGGCCAGACCCGTGGCCACGCACTGCATTGACTGCAAGATCAAGCAGGAGCAGCGGGAAAAAAATTTAGGACGATGAGCCATGCCTGAACTGCGGAAAGACCCGATACTCGGACGCTGGATCATCATTGCCAGCGAGCGGAGCAAGCGGCCCAGCGACTTCGCGGTGGACTGCCACGAATCAAAGGGCGGTTTCTGCCCGCTCTGCCCGGACAACGAGCGCACCACTCCGCCGGAAGTGCTGGTTTATGGCCGGGGCTACGGCCAGCAGGCCAACTCGCCCGGCTGGCAGCTGCGCGTGGTGCCGAACAAATATCCGGCTTTGGTGATTGAAGGCGAATTGGACAAGCAGGGCGAGGGGCTGTATGACCGGATGAACGGCATCGGCGCGCACGAGGTGGTGATTGAAAGCCCGGATCACGCCGCCCGCTTCAGCTACCTGCCGCAGCAGCAGATGATGCTGACTTTCCGGGCCTTCAAGGAGCGCATCGCTGATCTGTCCAAGGACGAGCGTTTCTCCTACGTCATGGTCTTCAAGAACAACGGCAAGGCCGCCGGAGCCTCGCTGGAGCATTCCCATTCCCAGCTCGTCGCCCTGCCGGTCATGCCGCGAATGCTGGTCTCGGAGCTGGAGGGCAGCAGGCAGTATTACAGCTACAAAGACCGCTGCGTCTTCTGCGACATCATCCGCCAGGAGGTGCAGCAGAAGGTGCGCTTAGTCTGTGAGAACAGCCGGTTCGTCACCCTGACTCCCTTCGCCCCGCGCACGCCCTTTGAAATGTGGGTGCTGCCGAAGAAGCACAATTCTTCTTATATTGAGCAGGACGAGGCCTCGCTTGCCGATCTGGCTCAGATTTTCTCCGAGACCCTGCGGCGGCTGGATGCCTGCATTCCCGGCATCCCCTACAACTTTGTCCTGCACACTCAGCCGCTGCGCTCCAGACCACTGGAGCATTATCACTGGCATTTCGAGATCGTGCCCAAGCTGACCAGCATCGCCGGTTTTGAATGGGGCACCGGCTTTTACATCAACCCCATGCCGCCGGAGGATGCCTGCCGCTATCTCCGCGAGGTGCAGCTTTAACCTGTGGAACAAAGGAGGCCGTTGTGGAACGCAAGAAAAAAGTTCTGATCGTTGATGACGAAGAGGTCATTCAGTTTCTGTATCAAGAGGAGCTGGAGGAAGAAGGCTTCGCCGTGGAGACGGCCTTGAATGGCGAGCTGGCCCTGCGTCAGTTTGAGGCCGCGCCGCCGGACTTGGTCATCCTTGACATCAACATGCCGGGCATGAACGGCATTGAGGTCCTGCGGCAGATGAAGGAGCGCAATCCTGGCCTGCCGGTGATTCTCAGCTCGGCCTATCCAGAGTACAAGCAGGATTTTGGTGCTTGGGCCTCAGATGAATACATCGTCAAATCAGCGGACACCAGCGCGTTGAAAGCGGCGGTGCATAAATATTTGGACTGAATCCTTGGAACGGATCGCCACCTTCTTCCGCTGGGTCTGGAGACTGACCGCCGCTGCCAGCATCCTGTTCACGCTGTTTTTTTTTCTCGCCCTGTTCGCGCTGCTGTCCGGCGCAGTTTCGCTGCACCGGCAGGCCAAGTCTGCGGCTGCTGTGCCGGAACGCTGTGTCTTGGTGCTGGCTCCGGGCGGCAGCATCCTCGAAAAACGTCCGCCCTTCAATCCTGCTGACGAGTTATCCGGGCTGCTGAACCGCAGTCCGCAGCGCAAGGAGTTGTTTCTGCAAGACATCATCAGCGGTCTGCGGAAAGCGGCCAAAGACAGCCGGATCAAACTGCTGCTGATCGTCCCAGACCGGCTGGAGCGGGCCGGACTGAATCAGCTCCGGGAGATCGGCCAAGCTGTCGCACAGTTCCGGGCTTCCGGCAAACGGGTGCTTGCAGTCGCCGACACCTACAGCCAAGGGCAATATTATCTTGCCGCAGGGAGCGATGAAATTTACCTTCATCCGATGGGGTCGGTGGATATTGAAGGATTCGGCCTGTTTAACCTGTATCTGCGTGAACTGCTCGACCGGCTTGAAATAACCTTTCATATTTTCCGGGTGGGCGAGTTCAAATCTGCGGTCGAGCCGTTCCTGCGCAAAGACATGTCGCCGGAAGCCAAGGAAAACGCCCGGCACTGGCTGGGCCGCCTTTGGGATGGCTACTGCCGTGACATCGCCGCCTGGCGGAAGATTCCGCCGCAGAGCGTGAGTGATGCCGCAGACCGGCTGGCGGAAAACATGGAAGCGGCTGGCGGTGATGCCGCCTTGATGGCCCGGCGCGGCAAACTGATTGACGGGGTGATCAGTTCCGAGGAGCTGACCGAGCGTCTGCGCCGTTTGGTTGGCAAAGGCGCTGACGAGGAGGACGGCTACAGCCGGATTGATTTCAGCGATTATTTGGACGCGGTCGGCGGCAGTTACAGCAAAAAGCTGGCTGAGAAAGACCGGATCGCCATCCTGACCGCCCAAGGCGACATTGTTTATGGCGAAGGCAGCGAAGGCCAGATAGGCTCCGGCGGGCTGGTGCGGCAGCTCCGCAAGCTGCGCCGTGACAAGCATGTCCGGGCCGTTGTGCTGCGGATTGACAGCGGCGGCGGCAGCGCTTTTGCTTCCGAACTGATTCGGCAGGAACTGCTCCTCACTCGGAAATCTGGAAAATCTGTGGTTATTTCAATGGGATCCGTCGCAGCCTCCGGCGCATATTGGATCGCCGCCGCCGCTGACCGTATCTGCGCCTCTCCGTATACCATCACCGGCTCCATCGGCATTTTTGGCGCCATTCCCACGATTGAAAAATCCTTAGCCAAAGCGGGTATTTTCAGCGATGGCATCGGCACAGCGGGCATCACTGGAGCGGGAAGCCTTGTCCGTCCTTTGCCGGAAAATTTCCGCAAAGCCATGCAGGCGCAAATTGAGCTGGGCTACCGCCGTTTTATTCAAATCGTGGCTGAAGGGCGAAAAATGAACCCAGCAGATGTGGAAAAAATTGCCGGTGGCAGGGTCTGGGATGGCGCAACAGCCTTTGAACTCGGCTTGGCGGATCAGCTCGGCGGCTTGGAAGAGGCTGTTGCAGCGGCAGCGCAATTAAGCGGCCTGCCTGCGGATCAAGCCAGTTATGTGGAGGACGAGCAAAGTCCAGCAGAAATTTTGCTGCACAGCTTGCGCATGGTTTGGTGGCATAGCACACCAGACAGTCTTGCCGCCCGCACAGGAACTATTCTCAGCCGCCTTGCTGGGCAATACCGCCTCCTTGTGCAGCAAAATGATCCGCAACATATCTACAGCCACTGTCTGCTGCCGGAACTGCTGTAACACAAAAAAACAAGAGCCGCAAGATTTCTAAAAATCTTGCGGCTCTTGTTGCAAACACTGAAAAATTCAGTGCAGCACTGCTAAACTTATTTGCCGGTGGTTGCAGTTGCGCCAGTGGTTGCGGTGGTGCCGGTAGGTGCCGGTGTGCCGGTGGTTGCGGTGGTGCCTTTCTCAGCAAAAACAAAATTGCTGGCAGCAACAGTCAACAGAGCGGCGGCAAACAGTACCAGTGCTTTCTTCATGATCAAGGCTCCTTGCGGGGATTGTCCCCTATTGGAAATTTTTTATGAAGCGGTCGGCTGCGACATGCAGCCAACTCTTCGTTTTTGAAAGCGAGAATCTTTCTTAAGAAGAGATTCTATTCGTTCGCCAGAAGAAAATCAAGCATATTTTTCATTCCACGTTTTTTTTTCGCAACTGGTTTTTCCATCTCAGTTTTTTGCTCTTTCAGTCAGTTAGAAGACACCTTCGGCACCGTAAAATACTCGCGCATTGCCTCCACCCCTTGGTTGGCTGCCCGCAACATGGGCAGCTCAAGCGGATTGTCTTCAAGCAGCAGCGTGGTCAAGTTCGCCAGATTCGCCAGTTCTGGCGGCAGGGAAACAAGCTGATTGAGGCGCAGGTTGAGCTTGGTGAGCTGGGTAAGCTGTCCAATTTCCGGCGGCAGGGCGGCCAGCTTGTTGCGGCTGAGAATAAGCTGCGTTAAATTGACTAATTGACCAATTTCCGGCGGCAATTCAGTCAAGGCGTTGCCGCTGAGATCAAGATGCGTCAGATGGGTGAGGTGAAACAGTTCCGGCGGCAGCTCAGTCAGACGGTTGAAACCAAGGTGCATCTGCGGCTGGCTGGTCAGACGGGCAATTTCCGGCGGCAGCTCGGTTAAACGGTTCCAGCTCAAAATTAAGCTGTTGAGCTTCGGCAGCTGAAACAATTCCGGCGGCAAGGCGGTCAGCAAATTAAAGCTGAGGTCCAGCTCGGTCAGCTCGACTAACTGGCTGATTTCTGGCGGCAGATTGATCAGCTCGTTGTCGCTGAGATCAAGATGTGTCAGGTTCGTGAGCTGAAACAGTTCCGGCGGCAGCGAGCTGAGGTGGTTCAGACTGAGGTCAAGCTGCGTCAGACTGGTAACTTGGCCGATTTCCGGCGGCAGAGCGACCAATCCATGATCGCTGAGATTGAGGCTGCTCACCTCATGCGCTGCAGCGTCCTGAAACAGGCCAGACAATTCGTCGTGGAACATGGCGAGGCCTCCCGTTCAAAAAATAGTATTTTTCCCCTCTCCAATGTCCATGCTACGGGGCTGACTGTGCTTTGTCAAGATGATGTCACGGCGAAGAGATTTGTAAATTTCAAGAGGCTGGCGGCCTGACCAACTCCAGCACAGCAATTTCTGGGTAGCAGTTGAAGCGCACCGGATAAATCGCCCAGCCAATGCCCCGGCTGATGAAGAGCTTGGTTTTCGGCGTGTCAATCAGCCCACTGGAATAGCGTTTGTTTTCTACCGGCAGCACAAGCGGGCCGTAGAATGGCAGCACCACCTGCCCGCCATGAGTATGGCCGCTGAGAACTAACGAAATCGGCGTGTTGAACGGACTGTCCACCGAATCCGGGTTGTGCGCCAGCAGAATGCGGCAGTCGCCAGGAGCAGACGCGGCAAAGGCGGCATCTATATTTAGCTGATCTCCCCAGAGTTCGCCCGCGCCGCCAAAAACAAGCCGCTCCTTGCCCCGCTCAAGTGCCTTGCATTGATGGCGGAGATTTTGCCCGCTCCGTTCCAGCCAATACAGCGAACGTGCTGTATCCGCCGAATGATCATGATTGCCCAAGACCGAGAACACGCCCTGCCGCGCGTGCAGCTTCATCAAGAGCGGCCAGATTTGATCAATCTCCGCCGTGGTGTTATTTGTGTGCACATAATCGCCGGTGCAGACGATAAGGTCAGGCCGCAGGGCGTTGGTGCGCTCCACCAGCTTGCTGATGAACGCGGCGGAAACGAGCTTGCCGAAATGCAGATCAGTCAAATGAGCAATGGTGAAGCCGTGAAAGGCGGGCGGCAGATTGGCGAGCGGAATCTGATAGCGGTTGACAAGAACGATGTTGCGTTCAATCAGCACTGTGTAGCTGCCTGCCAGCGCGGCAGCAAGACCGTATGCGCCTAAGCGGAGCGCAGTTCTGCGGCTGATTCCGCTCATTTGCTTTTCAGAGCCTCAATCACCTGCCGCATTTCCCACGCTCCGGTCAGCTCCAGGAAAATTTCCTCCAGATTAAGTGCCTGATCCGCCCTGCCCGCCTGGCTGCGCAGTTCCTCCATTGTGCCGATGACGCGCAGCGTGCCGTTGGTGATGATGGCGATGCGGCGGCACAGCTCCTCAGCGATTTCGAGCGAATGCGTGGAAAGGAAAATCGCCGTGCCCTCCGCCGCCTTCTGCTTGAACAGCTCCTTGACGATGCGGGCGGATTTGGGATCCAGCCCGACCATCGGCTCGTCAATGATCAGCAGCGGCTGGTCGAGCATGAAGGCCGAGGTCATGATCAGCTTCTGCCGCATCCCGTGCGAGTAGCTTTCGATCAGATGATCCTGCCACTTGCTCAGGTCGAAGAGATCGAGATATTGCGCTGACCCGGCCTTGAAACGCTCCTCCGGCAAGCGGTAGAGGCTGGCGATGAACTTCAGATATTCGCTGCCGGTCAATTTCTCAAACAGCCACGGCCTGTCCGGCACATAGCCGGTGTCCTGCTTGCAGGCCAGCGGCTGCTCGGCCAGCGACTTGCCGTTGATCAGCACCGTGCCGCTGTCCGGCTGAAGCAGTCCGGCCAGTATCTTGATAGTGGTGGTCTTGCCTGCGCCGTTCGGGCCGAGAAAGCCGAAAATCTCCCCGGCTTCCACCTCAAGGCTGATATTGTTCACCGCCGTGAAATCGGCGAAGGATTTGCGCAGATTTTGAATGTGCAGGACAGGATTCATAACGCTCGCGCTCCGATGATGTTCAGGGTCAAGCCGCGTTTTTTGTGCTGCCGCCAAGCAATGGCAGACGCAGCACCCGCACTGGCTGCGCGGCAACGGCATAAATCGGCGCAGAATCCGGGCTATCGTGCAGTTTGGCGGTGATTTTCACGATGAATGTTCCAGCTTTATCGGCAGAAAAATTCCAGCGATAGACGACAGGCAGCGCACTGAGTTCATAAATTTGCCGCCGTTCGCCATCAATCCGCAGTCCTTCCGCCTCAATTTCGATTTCCAAAGAAGGGCAGGAAACATGATTGCAATAAATAAAGCTGCTGACGCTGCCGCATTCGTTGTCCTCGCTGTGCAGTGGACTTTTCCACGGAAAAGACAGCGTGAGCTGGCCAGTGCCGCCGACATAAAACCATGCTGGAATTTTTCCACCGACCACATCTGAATAATGCGGCACCTGATAACAGCAGGTCATGCCGGATGAAAATTGCTTCTTTATCTTCCGCCGCAGTATCTCCGGCAGGCGGCAGAACAGAAAGAGCGGCAGTTCCTTGAGCAGCAGCACCCGGCGTTTGCGCTTGCTGATTTTCACGCCTTCTGCCGTACCGCTGTCGTTCAGCTCAAAAACTTCGCAGAAGATGTGCTGCGGATATGCAATCAGCACGATGATGCCCGCAGCAAGGCAGATAAGCAGCACGACTGCCGTCATATTCTGTACCGCGCCGGAATAATTTTATCGTACTTGCTGTCCACAAGAGCCTTAGTCGCCGGATCAACCTCCAATACTTCAGTGTACCAAGGCTTCATCCGGCAGTCAAAGACGATGGGCGGAGTCAGGCCGACATGGAAGCGGCGCACCTGCTGCTGGCGGGCGTGGATGTCTGCCGCTGGTTCAAAGCGGGTGAAGAATATCCAGAGGAATTCCTGCACATTCTCGGTCGCGGCGGCGGTGGAATCAACCAACAAGACCACCGGCCATTCAGACAAGCCCGGCCAGTTCGCCAGCATTGCGCCTAATTTCGGATTGCTTGCGTAGCTCTCGCCTTGCACCACCAGCGTTCCGGGCAAGAAAGCCTTGGCCGGGCCGCATTCTGGCGGCAGATTCCCGTTGAATTCTCGCGGCAGCTCACGCTGCTGTTCGCCTAAGCCCAGCAGCATGGCCTTTGAGCCTTTATTCACCGAAGGGCCGGTGTAATCCAGCGTGTCCTGCGAGACATTGGCAAAGACGAATAAGTCCCTCTCCCACTGGACACGCTCTAAAACATGCTGCCAGAGTTTCGGGAAATCCGCTACATCCAAGCTGCCGTCGGTGACGATGAGGAATTTAGTCAGGGAAAGCTGGCCCTCGCCGAGAATGCGCAGCCCGGCGGCAAAGGCCTCGCGGGGATAGCGGTTATAAACCTTTGCCGCTGCCAAGCAATGAAAGCCGGTTTCGCCGAAAGTCTTGAGCTGCTGCACCCCGTTCAGGGCGAGCGGGAAGATCGGCGAAAGCAAATCCTGCAAGAAATCGCCAATGAAATAATCTTCTTGCGGCGGATGTCCAACCACCGTGGCCGGGTAAATCGCATCCTTGCGGTGGTAGAGGTGCGTGGTCTGAAAGACCGGATAATCGTGCGCCAGCGAGTTGTAGCCGTAGTGGTCGCCGAAAGGGCCTTCCGGCTGCCGCAGCTTGGGCGGCACTACGCCTTTGATCGCAAATTCCGCCTCCGCCACGAGATGATGCCCGCCGAACGGATCGGCACTCATCGCCAATCTGCTGCCCTGAAGCAGCGAAGCCAGCATCAGCTCCGGGATGTTTTCCGGCAGCGGCGCGATGGCGGCCAGCATCAAAGCAGGCGGCCCGCCGATGAACAGGGTCATAGGCAGGCTCTGGCCGCGCCGCTCGGCTTCATAATAATGATAGCCGCCGCCCTTGTGAATCTGCCAATGCACGCCGGTGCTGCGGTCGTCGTGGCGGTGGATGCGGTACATGCCGAGATTGTGGCCGCGCCCGTCCGGGTGTTCGGTGTACACCAGCGGCAGAGTGACGAACGCGCCGCCGTCGCTGTGCCACGAGGTGAGCATGGGCAGGCTGCTGAGGCGGGCGGGCTTTTGCAGCCGCTCCATCACTGGCGCGTGGCTGCGGCTGACGTTCTTCAAGCCGACCTTGAGGGCTTGCAGGCCGACGGAGCGCGACTGCCAGAGCTTGCCCAGCGTCGGCGGCATGATCTCTTCCGCCAAGCGCACCAAGTTGCGGACGAAATCCAGCGGCCTGCGGCCAAAGGCCAGCTCCAGCCTGCGGTTGGTGCCGAAAAGGTTCGTGACCACCGGGAAGGTCGAGCCTTTGACCTTGGTGAAGAGCAAGGCCGGGCCGCCCGCAGCGATCACCCGGCGATGGATTTCCGCGATTTCAAGGCAGGGATCAACTTCAGCGTCAATGACGAGAAGTTCGTTTTCCCGACGGAGGAGGTCAAGGTAGTGACGGAGGTTGGTGATGGGGGGCATGGAGTCTCTCAGAAAGATTGAAAAA
The DNA here is from genome assembly GCF_048287415.1 of Candidatus Electronema sp. JM. NCBI lineage: Bacteria > Pseudomonadati > Thermodesulfobacteriota > Desulfobulbia > Desulfobulbales > Desulfobulbaceae > Candidatus Electronema > Candidatus Electronema sp. JM. The sequence goes on along the minus strand of NZ_JBLWEN010000047.1, from coordinate 60,500 downwards.
CTATCCCTTGTACGGGCCAAGGAATTTTTCTCCGTTGAAATGCACTAAGTGATCTGGATTCTCAGCTATCCACACCTCTGTTTCCCACGCTATTTCTGCGATGAATTGCCGAAATTTCTGTTTGTTGAGGAAAGCTGTGATATAAACAATGTCCGCAGTGCAATGTTGAGTGAGCTGTTTGAGCTGCAACAATCTGATTTCAGAAATAGGCCCGGAAGCATGAACTGCTTCGATCAGATACAGCCAATTCTTCTTCTCGGAATACGCAATAATATCAGGCAACTCATCATGAGCAAGCTCAAAGAAATTTAGCTGTTCCAGCCGCTCTTTGTCCAAGTGCAAATATTTATCAGAGGTGTCGCCGACATAAAGCACTTCTGCGCCGTAGCCATATCTTGGCAGAAGTTCTTCAATAATGCATTTCTGCAAATTATTATGTTCTCCCGGCGAGAAAGAAAGTTTGCTTCCTGACGGAAGCAGCACATCAATTTTTTCAATCTTTCTTTCACGTTTCAGCTTTGAATGCAATAATTCGATGTTTCCAAGACGCTGCGTAACTTGCTTTCGCCAATCTTCTGCGCCAAATGTCCTGATAAGATCAGCGTAACTTGGATTAAGGGAATATCCGCGAGTCGAATCATTTGTTGCCGAGTTTGGATTCGACTGCAAAACTACCCCGGCCAGAACCAACAATTTTAAATCATTCCGCCGTATGTCATCGTAAGAGCCGGAGCTTATCTTTTCGTTAAAGTGAAGGTTGACAAAGTTGATGATGTCTCGTGTTTTGAGAGCGTAGCCGCTATTTAGGTCTTTTGCATTTTTCAAATCAGAAAATGATTTGATATCGCCGCTGGCCAAGAACGCCATAGCTATTCTTTCAAGCCGCCGAGGCGTTGTATTCAACGGTACTCCAAAACATTCAAGCATACAGAGAACCGTGTTGATCAACTGCTGTGTCTCGGCTGTCTTTTCGTTAAATGTTTTTGACTGTTCTGGATTGATATATTGTTTCATGTGCAAACAAATTGAGTTGCCGAGCATCTCTCAAGGAAGAGCTGTTTTCCGCATTGCCGAGCAGATACTTTTTAACCTGCCGCGCCAGATGATACGCGAAATACGGAGCGACCGCATTGCCAATTTGATTAAACTGCTGCGTTTCGTTTCCGGCAAATTCAAACCAATCAGGGAAACTTTGCAGCCGGGCCGCTTCACGCACGGTCAACCGCCTTCTTCTGCCATCCTGCAAGCGGATTCTGTGCATGTCGCCGGTTGAACCGGCCAGATTTCTGCATGTCAACGTCCGGGCTGGTTTATTCAAATGCAAATCTCTCGGCGTGACGCACTTCGAGGCTTTTTCGTATTTGGCAACATACTGATCCATAGATTCTGTCAGGAATTTTGAGGAATCATCATGCTGCAAGGCCAATTCTCCCAATGCCTGCCCAGCAGCAATTCGTTTATTCGCTTTTTTCGGCAGGTTGATTTTCTGTTTTGCTCCGATAACGATTACCCGCTCCCTGTTTTGCGGAACTTCATAATCAACCGCATTGAGCAATGAATATCTAATATAATAGCCAAATTTTTCAAGAGCATTGACAACTTCATGCAGATACCATTTATTTTTGTACAACATCCCCCTCACATTTTCAAAGAGCACAACTTCCGGCTCAAGCTGCTTGACGGCTGCCAAAAAGATCGGAAAGCCATCCCGCGCATCTTGCAAGCCAAGCTGTTTGCCTCCTACGCTGAATGGTTGACATGGTGGCCCGCCAATGACGATGTCTGCCTTTGGATACACAGAATCAACAGTCAATGTTTCTTGAACGCATTTGCCAAGCAAGTTGCGATTGTATGTTTCTGCGGCATATTCATCCATTTCATAGGCAATGGTTCTAAAGCCATGCGCTTCAAAACCAAGCGACAAGCCTCCGCAGCCTGCAAAAAGATCAAGAACTGTTGTATGCAGCCTGTTATCAATCCAAGGTTTCAACTCTATATTTATTTTCTCAACAAATTCCATTGTTAATCATAAAATGATAATATTTGTTTATTATAGACACTTTCCAGCCCCGCAACAAGCCGCAGACGCAGCCTGACATCTTGGCTACGTCTGTGGCGAGAGGCAAAAATGCCGCTCTTTACTCACGCCAAGGCCGCTTTGATCCGCTCTATCGCCTTCACCACGTTCTCGCGGGAGTTGAAGGCGGAAAGGCGGATGTAGCCCTGCCCGCATTTGCCGAAGCCTGCGCCCGGCGTGCAGACCACGCCCGCCTTGTTCAGCAGCATGTCGAAGAATTCCCATGAGTCGCGCCCGCAGCGTATCCAGACATACGGCGCATTGGCCGCGCCAACATAGGCATAGCCCAAGTCGTTCATCGCCGCCGCGATCAGGTCAGCATTCTCCAGATAGCCGCTGATCAGTGCCTTGCACTGGGCCTTGCCTTCGTCCGAATACACAGCCTCGGCGGCCCGCTGCACTGGATAAGAAACGCCGTTGAACTTGGTGCAATGGCGGCGGTTCCAGAGCGGATGAATGAGCTGCTTATTGCCTGCGCTGTCATAAGCCGCGCATTCTTTCGGCACCACCGTGTACGCGCAGCGGGTGCCGGTGAAGCCTGCGCTTTTCGAGAAGGAGCGGAACTCAATCGCCACTTCCCGCGCTCCTTCGATCTCATAAATGGAATGCGGCAGCGACTCATCGCGGATGAAGGCCTCGTAGGCCGCGTCAAAGAGGATCAAGGCTTTGTTCTTTTTGGCATAGTCCACCCAGGTTTGCAGCTCGGCCTTGCTGACCGTTGCGCCGGTCGGGTTGTTAGGGAAGCAGAGATAGATCAAATCCACCGGCTCTTGCGGCAAAGCAGGCACATAGTTGTTTTCCGCTGTGGAATCCAAATAGACCAGCCCCTGATAGCGGCCATCGGCAAACGCGCCGGTGCGCCCGGCCATGACGTTGGTGTCGAGATAAACTGGATAAACCGGGTCAGGAAGAGCCACCCGCGCATCGGTGCTGAACAGCTCCTGGATGTTGCCGGTGTCGCATTTCGCTCCGTCGGAAATGAAGATTTCATCAGCACTGATTGCCGCTCCGCGAGCCTGAAAGTCGTTTTTGGCAATGGCCTCGCGCAGGAAAGCGTAGCCCTGCTCCGGGCCATAGCCCCGGAAACTGCTGTCTGCCGCCATCTCGTCCACAGCCTTGTGAAAGGCGGCGCCGCAGGCTTGCGGCAATGCTTTGGTCACATCGCCGATGCCGAGACGGATGATGCTTTTGTCCGGGTTGGCCTGCTGAAAGGCGGCCACACGGCGGGCGATGTCGGCAAAGAGGTACGAAGCCTGGAGCTTCAGATAATGTTCGTTGATTGTAAGCATGGTGTTCCAATAGAAGATGCTGGCGTTTTGTGTTGACAGGCTGCATACTGCAACGTAAAGAAAGGTGCAGAGATATTACCTGATGCGGGCGAATGAAGTCAAGCTGCGGAGCGGATGCGGTGGCGGAAGCGGCTCACAATTTTTTTTCACGATAAGGGGCGGTTCATGGACGCAACACTTTCTTTGCATGACAGCGGGATGGCGGCGGAAGACCTTCAGAGTTTGACGGCCAGGCTGCTGCGCAGCATTAACCAAGAAACTGATTTGACAGCAACGCTGCCGGAAGAGCGCAGCGGCGCAGGCGCGAAAGGTGATGCCGTCACCATCGGGGCAATCATCTTGGCCGCGCTGAGTTCCCCCGCAGTTGAGGCCTTGTTTCAGGTGCTGAAATCCTACGTTGAGCGCAAGCCGACGTTGCGCTTTGAGGTTAAAACAGCGGATGGCCGGGAGCTGAAAATTGAAGCCGAGCATTTCAGCCCGGAGCAGATCGCCCAGACCATGCAGGCGGTGAAGCAGCTTTGTGAACAAAAATAAGGGGCGTAGGGGCGAAAAATTTTTCGCCCCTACTACTATAACCCCGTGTGAATGACATGGCCAACAAACGCTACGCCATCCTCATTGCCAGCAGCAGATACCCGGAAGAGCCGGGCCTGACTGAGCTGCGCTGCCCGGAAAACGACGTTGACGCGCTCAACGAAGTGCTGTCCTCGCCGGACTTCGGGCAGTTTGCTGAGACACTTGTTTTCAAGAACAAGCCCAGTCATGAGGTGCTGGAGCAGCTTGAAACCGTCTTGGCTGAGGCGGGCAAGGATGATCTGGTGCTCATTTATTTTTCTGGGCACGGCAAGCTCAATCCTTCAGGCAAGCTCTGTCTTGCAACCGTTAATACCAAGCCAAAGAAACTTGGCTCTACCTCTATTCCTGCGTCAATGATCACGTCGTTCTTCGAGCATTCCAACGTGCAGAGAAAAATTCTCATCCTCGATTGCTGCTATAGTGGCGCAATTGGGGAGGAGTTTAAAGGCGGCGTGGATGAGCAGCTCCAGATCATGGCGAAAGGCCAAGGCACCTTCATCATGACCGCCTCGACCAATATTCAGGTGGCGGTGGAGAAGGAGGGCGACTCGCTCGCTCTTTTCACCAAACATTTGGTGGACGGCATCCGCAGCGGCGAGGCGGACAGAGATGAGGATGGTGAAATAGACATCCACGAGCTATACCAGCATGTTTATGAGAAAGTGCAGGCGGAAGGCGCGCAGGAGCCGATGAAGTGGGACATCAATGCCAGAGGCAGGATGATTATTGCCAAGAGCGGCAATGCCCTGCACGAGCAGCGGCGGCAGGAGATGGAGCGCAGCCTGCACCGCTTGGCGGCGGACGGCCTGCTCACCAGCCGGGTTGCGCATGAGGCGGCGCGGGTGCTGCGTCTGCCGAAGAAAAAGCTAGCTGACAGGGAACAGCAGCGCATAGGCCTGATTGAGCAGCTTATGGGCAGCAAGCTCGGCAAGGCTGATTTCATGGAGCAGTGGATGGACTTGCGCTGCCTTGACTGCGCAGCGGCGGCGAAAAAGACGGACAATTTGAAGCCGCAAGCTGAAGCCAAGCAGGAATCGCCTGCGCTGTCCTTGCCAAAGCGGGGCGACACAATGACCAATGCTGGCACCGGGATGCAATTTGTTTATATCCCTGCTGGCTGCTTCATGATGGGGTCAGATGAAGATGCTAATGAAAAGCCGGTGCATGAAGTCTGCGTGGATGCTTTTTGGATGGGAAAATATCCAGTAACGCAGGAGCAGTGGCGGAAGATCATGGGCGAAAATCCTTCTTATTTTAAGAAGGGCGGCACGTATCCAGTGGAGCAGGTCTCGTGGGATGACGCGCAGGACTTTATCAAGAAGCTGAATCAGCGGTCTGGCAAAGCATATCGTCTGCCTACAGAAGCGGAGTGGGAATATGCCTGCCGGGCGGGCGGCTCTGGGATATACGATCTGGATGTTGTGGCGTGGTACCGCAACATCAGCAGCGGCACCCATCCTGTGGGTGAGAAAGAGGCCAACGCTTTTGGTCTGCACGACATGCTTGGCAATGTCTGGGAGTGGTGCGCTGATTGGTACGACGGCAAATATTATGCCGTCAGCCCTAAGGACAATCCGACTGGGCCTGAGAAAGGCTCGTACCGCTTGTTTCGCGGCGGTAGCTGGTCCGACGCGCCCGAGAACGTGCGGGCGGCGGACCGCTACTGGGGCACGCCGGGCTTCCGCAGCACCTTCTTGGGCTTCCGGCTCCTCCTCCCAGGTCAGCAGGGCAAGTAAAGCAGGTCCGGCCCGGCCCGTGCGGCAGCCGGGCCGGAATGAATCCCCTTGCCTGTTGCTGCGCTTGCGCTATATACTGTCAGTATACACAAGGAGGTTTTTATGCGCACCGGCTCAATTTTTTCCAACAACCGCACCCAAGCTGTCCGCCTGCCTGCGGAAACCCGTTTTCCAGACCACGTCAAAAAAGTGACTGTCCGCGTCTCAGGAAAAGATCGGGTTCTGTCGCCAGTTGAAAGCACATGGGACAGCTTCTTTCACTCTGGCGAGAACGTCACAGATGATTTCATGACAGAACGTGCTGCGCAGGAGCAGCAGGAAAGGGAAGCGTTCTGATGTTGAAATACATGCTTGACACCAACATCGTCATTTATGTCATCAAGCGGCGGCCTCTCGAAATTTCTGAGACATTCAACCGCTGCGCCGGGCAGATGTGCATCAGCTCCATCACCTTTGCCGAGCTGATGCACGGCGCGGAGAAAAGCAGCAGGCCGGAACACAACCTGCGGCAGGTCGAGGACTTCACCTCCCGTTTGGAGGTGTTGGACTACGGCAGAAAAGCTGCCTTGCATTATGGGAATATTCGCGCTGATTTGGAACGCCGTGGCACAACCATCGGCGTGAATGATCTGCACATTGCCGGTCATGCCCGCAGCGAGGGACTGACGCTGGTCACCAACAACCTGCGTGAATTCGAGCGGGTTGCGGGACTGCGGCTGGAAAATTGGGTGTCATGAAATCTTCTGGTTCTCCCCCCGCCTGAACCACTTTTCCACCTCCTGCTTGGAAAAACTCTTCAGCGCCGGGCGGCCTTGGCGGAGCCGGGACGAGCCGCAGCCTGCGCCGAGAAAGTAGGGGCGAAAAATTTTTCGCCCCTACTTCAAGCACATGCTTGGTGCAGCCACTCAACGCAAGAATTAAATATATTGCTTAGTTAAAATTCATGAACGCATCTGCTGTTATCGGCATCATCATCGGCGGCATTCTGGGAGGCGCAGGGCTGCTCCGTCATACAGGCGGCTGGCTGGCTGGAATGCTCTTCGGCTGGCTGCTGGCGCGGAGTTTCCGCCAAAGCGCGAAGATCGAGGGCTTGGAGCGGCGGCTGCGGGATATTGAAGCCTTGGTCGAGGAGCAGCCGGAAGCGGCTGCGGAACAGCCTGTCCAAGAGCTGCAACCGGTCACTTCGCCGCCGCGCCGAGAGGAGCGCAAGGAAGCTCGGCCCGCACCTGCTCCGGCAGCCGTGCGCAGCGAGATCAAGTTGGCACCGCCGTCCTTGGAAGACCGCCTGCACGCCAAGATCACCGCCTTTTTCACCGAAGGCAATGTGGTGCTCCGCGTCGGCCTGCTGGTGCTCTTCTTCGGCGTGGCCTTCCTGCTCAAATACGCTGCTGACCGCAACGTCATCTCCCTGGAAATGCGGCTGCTCGGCGTGGCGTTGGGCGGACTGGCCCTGCTCGGCTTCGGCTGGCGGCAAAGGCAGGCGCGGCCCGGCTTTGCCCTGCTGCTGCAAGGCGGCGGCATCGGCATCATGTACCTGACCGTCTTCGCCGCCTTCAAGCTCTATCACCTGCTGCCTTCGCCGCTGGCCTTCGCAGTCATGCTCGGCTTGGTTGTCACATCCACGGCCCTTGCCCTGCTGCAAAACTCCAGCCCGCTCGCCCAATTCGGCGCGGCTGGCGGCTTCTTGGCCCCGGTGCTGCTCTCCACAGGCAGCGGCAATCACGTCGCGCTTTTCAGCTACTACGCCCTGCTCAACTCCGGCATTCTCGCGGTCTCGTGGTTCAAAGCCTGGCGCAGCCTGAACCTGCTCGGCTTCATTTTCACGCTCGGCATCGGCTCAATGTGGGGCCTGAACAGCTACCAGCCCCAGCATTTCGCCACCGCCGAGCCGTTCCTGATTCTCTTCTTCCTCATGTTCAACGCCATTGGCGTGCTCTTCGCCTTCCGCCAGCCGCCGAATCTGCGCGGCTATGTGGACGGCACTTTGGTCTTTGGCACGCCAGTGGTCTGCTTCTCCCTGCAAGCGGGCATGGTGCAGGACATGCCGCACGGCCTGGCCTACAGCGCATTGGCCGTGAGCCTCTTCTACATCGTGCTGGCGCGGTGGCTGTGGAATCGCGGCAACGAGCGGCTGCGCCAAGGAATGCGCACCATGACCGAAGCCTTCCTCGCGCTTGGCGTGGTCTTTGTCACATTGGCTGTGCCGCTGGCCCTGAGCGGACGCTGGGTTGCGGTGACTTGGGCGATGGAAGGCGCGGCCTTGGTCTGGGTCGGCATCCGGCAGAACCGCTTCCTCGCCCGCAGCAGCGGCTTCCTGCTTCAGTTCGGGGCCGGCGTGTTTTTTCTGGCGGATCTCAGTCAGCGGGATTACTCCGCCTCGGATCTCCCGCTGCTCAACGGCAATTATCTCGGCGCAGTGATCATTGCAGTGTCCGCGCTCTTCGCCTCTTGGCAGCTTTATAAGGCCGACAATCTCCGCCGCTGCGAGAAGTGGAATCACCTGCCGCTTTTCTTCTGGGGCTGCTTCTGGTGGTTCTGCGGCGGATTGGCTGAAATTGACCGCTGCTTCAGCTTTGCCGCTGAAGATAACTTGTGTCTGCTTTTCGCCGCCCTCAGCTGCGCCGCGCTCGCCCGTCTGGCCGCGCGGCTGCGCTGGAAGACCGCCGCATGGCCCAGCCTTGTTCTGCCCGGTTACATGATGTGGAAAATCATCATGAGCGCAGGGATCCTGCCGGTCTTTTGGCTGCTGGTCTTTCTGCTCCTGCATGACAGTCTGCGGCAGGGGCATGGCCTGATCCGCGCACGCTGTCTGTCCGCCAGCCACATTCTCAGCTTCCTGCTGCTGGCCTTCATAGTCTGCCTGGAGACAAGTCAGGCGGTGAGCAAGTTCACCGGCGGGGAAGGCGTTTGGCACCAGATCGTCTGGGGCCTGATTCCGGCAGGCATGATTCTGCTGGCGCACAACCGCTGGCTGGAGAAACGCTGGCCGCTGACGGAATACGCTGCGGTCTATCAGCGGCAGGCCGCTGGCCTCTTGGCTGTTCAGCTCTGGCTCTGGCTGATCAGCAGCAGCTTCGGCAATCCGGGCAACGCTGCCCCGCTGCCGTTTATTCCCCTGCTCAATCCGCTGGAAGTAAGCCAGATAGCTGTGCTGCTCGTGCTGGCCTGGTGGATGCTGCGGCACCGTGCTGCCGCCAAGCTGCCTGAAGAGCTGCTGCCCGCGCTCGGCGCAGGCACGGCCTTCCTCTGGCTGAACACAGCACTGGCCCGTGCAGTGCATCACCTCGCTGCTGTGCCCTTTGCTGCGGACGCAATGCTGGATTCCCGCCTCTATCAGACCTCGCTGGCCATCCTCTGGGCCTTGCTCTCGCTCGCGCTGATGATCGCCGCCGACCGCAAGCAGAGCCGGACCGTCTGGTTCGCGGGCTGCACGCTGATTGGAGCCACTGTGCTGAAACTCTTCCTGATTGATCTGGCCAACAGCGGTGCTGTGGAGCGCATCGTCTCCTTCATCTCTGTCGGCCTCTTAGTTATCGTCATCAGCTACTTCTCGCCGCTGCCGCCGAAGAAGGAGGAATCCAAATGAACCGCCTGCTTATATTGCTCATGCTGCTGGCCGCTGTTCCCTGCCGCGCTGCTGAGGAAGCGCAGCCTCTGCTCCGCGAGGACTTCGCTTACGGCATGGAGCTGGCCGTCAGTGGCAAAAACGCCATGTACAGCCTGACCCTGCCCGCAGAGGTGTACAAAGGCTGCGCCCGGCCTGATCTCGGCGACCTGCGCGTCTTCAACGCCCACGGCCCGGTGCCGCATCTGCTCCGCCAGCCTAAGCCGGAGCAGGAAGCTCGTCCCGCCCATGCCCTGCCCTTCTTTCCGCTCGCCGCGCCTGCGGGCAGAGCGCAGAACGCAGGCTTGGGCATCGCCATCGGCAGCAATGGCGCGTTGATCGCCATCAGCGCCGCCGGGCCGGAACAGCCTGCCCAGGCAGTCGCCGCCTATCTCATTGACATCTCTGCTTTGAAGCGCCGCCCGGACTGGCTGGAGCTGGCCTGGCAAGGGCAGAGCGGCCAGTTCTCGGTCTCGGTGCAGGTGGACAGCAGCGACGACCTGAACTCCTGGCAGCCTGCGGCCTCTGCCGCGCTGGCCGAACTGAGCTTCGGCGGTCATCAGCTGCTGCGCAACCGGATCGAGCTGGGCCAGGGCGCGGCAGGCAAGTATCTGCGCCTGTCGTGGCCGCCGGGCAAGGACGGAGTCAGCCTGAACGCGGTCAAGGCGGGCTATGAAAGCGAGACGCGGACGCAGCCCCGCACCGTGCTGACTTTGACCGGGCAGCCGGATGCGTCCGCAGCGGCAGGCCGGGCGGCTTGGCTCTACAGCAGCGGCGGCCTGTTTCCGGTCGATCAGCTCAACATCCGCCTGCCGGAGCAGAACTCCTTGGCCGAGTTTGCGGTCTATTCCCGGCCTGATGCGCAGGCGGTCTGGCAGCGGCGGGCGACGCTGCTTGCCTGGCGGCTGCTGGTGAATGGAGTCAATTTGGATAACAGCGCACTGCACCTGCCTATAACCACTGACCGCTTCTGGCGGCTGGAAACCGAGGCCGGTGCTGGCAGCAAGGCTCCATCACTGGAGCTGGGCTGGCTGCCGGGACAGCTCGTTTTCATGGCTCAAGGCGAGGGTCCGTACAGTCTGGCCTATGGCCGGGCAGGATTACAGCCTGCGCGTTCGCAGGTTGCGCAGCTCTTGCAGGCGGTGGAGCCGGTCAGCGGCGGGGCATTGATTGAGACGGCACAGGCCGGTGCTCAGACCGTGCTGGCAGGCGATGCGGCTTTAGCGGTCAAGAAGGAAATACCTTGGCGCGTCTGGCTGCTTTGGGCCGGGCTGATTGCCGGAGTGCTGGCCGCAGGGGCAATGGCCTGGAAGCTGTTCCAAGAAATGAAGAATGCGCGTTGACGGGCGGACGACGCAGGATTATTGTGCGGGACAAATAATATGAGTTCCGCAGTTGGGAAAAACTGTGTACTATAGCGGCATGAACGAAGGCAACAGATCACGATCACATCGATTTCCACTTATTATGCCGAAGCCGCATGATCATATCAACGGCACTGACAACATTATAGCAATATTACTCAATATCCTGCAACAGGATGAAGTCTGATGAATACCCAACCCCGCAAAACAGTCTATATTATCGACGGCAGCGCGTACATCTACCGCGCCTTTCATGCGGTCAAGCCGCTGCACACCAGCGGCGGCCTGCCCACGCACGCGGTTTTCGGCTTCATCAGCATCATCCGCCGCATTTTGCGCGAGAAGCAGCCGGACTATCTGGCCGTGGCCTTTGACAGCAAAGGGCCGGTGTTCCGCCATCAAATCGCTGTTGACTACAAGGCCAACCGTCCGGCCATGCCGGAAGAGCTGGCGGTGCAGATTCCTTACATCCGCCGGATCACCGAGGCGTACCGAATCTTCAGCCTTGCCGAGCAGGGCTTGGAAGCGGATGATCTGATCGCCGCTGCCGCCAAGCGTCTGGCTGAACAAGGCTGCCACGTGGTCGTGGTTTCCGGCGACAAAGACCTGCTGCAATTGGTCGGCGAGAACATCACCTGCTGGGAGCCGATGAGCGACAAGCTCTTGGACGCGGCGGCGGTGGAGGAGAAATACGGCCTGCCGCCGTCACGGCTGCTGGATTATTTCGCCCTGATCGGCGACAGCTCTGACAACATCAAGGGCGTGCCGGGCGTTGGGCCGAAGACGGCGCAGAAGCTGATTGCCGAGCACGGCACGCTGGAGGAGCTGTACGCGCAGGCCGCCGGGATGAAGAAATCCAAGGTCAAAGACAACCTGCTGGCGCACCGCGAGGATGCCTTTCTTGCCCGCGAGCTGGTGCGGCTCCGCGAGCAGGCCGAGGTGGAAACGGACTTGGAGAAATACCGCATCGCCGCGCCGGATGCCGGACTGCTGCGCGAGCTGCTCACCGAGCTGGAATTCACCAGCCTGCTCAAGAGCGATGTGCCTGCCGCCGGATTGGACACCGCAGGCTTCCAACTCATCAGCCGCCGCGACGAGCTGGAGCGGCTGGCGGCAGAGCTGCGCGCGGCGGAATATTTGGTCATCGACACCGAAACCACCTCGCTTGATCCGCTGCTGGCCGAACTGGTCGGTTTATCGCTCTGCACTGGCATCGGGCGGGCGTGGTATCTGCCCTGCGGCCACCGCGACGCGCTTGGCCAGCTTCTGCCGGAGCAGCTATCCCGTCAAGATATGCTCGACTGCGTTGGCCCGCTGCTCACAGATGCCCGCCTGCCGAAGATCGGCCACAATCTCAAGTATGATTACGCCGTGTTGGCCGCGCCGCAGAACGGCGGCCTGCGCTTGGCCGGGCTGCTCTGGGACAGCATGATCGGAGCCTGGCTGCTTGATCCAAATCGCCGCTCCTACAAATTAGATGATCTTTGTCTGGAGCAGGGCTTCAAGCTCACCAGTTTCACGGAAGTGACCGAGGCGAGCAAAGCGGCGGACGCATTCTGTCGGGTGCCGCTGAATAAAGCCAAGGATTACAGCTGCGAGGACGTGCAGGGCAGTCTGCGCCTGTTCTTGCAGCAGCAGCCTGAGCTGGAGCGGCTCGGCCTCTGGCAGCTCTTCACCGAGGTGGAAGGCCAGCTTATTCCTGTGCTGGCGGAGATGGAGGCCAGCGGCATCCTTATTGATCAGGAGCTGCTAGGCCAGTTATCCGAGGATTTTTCCGCCCAGTTAGCCGTGCTGGAGACAGAGATTCACCTTGCCGCAGGCGGGCCGTTCAACATCAACTCGCCTCAGCAATTGGCTGAGATTCTGTTCGACAAACTGAACCTGCCGCGTGACCGCAAGACCAAGACCGGCTACTCGACCGACGCGCAGGTGCTGGAAAAGCTGGCGTGGCGGCACGAGCTGCCCGCGCTGATTGTTCGCTACCGCAACCTCGCCAAGCTGAAATCCACCTATGTGGACAAGCTGCCGGAGCATGTCAGTTCGGTCAGCGGGCGGGTGCATTCCTCCTTCAATCAGTGCGGCACCGCTACCGGACGACTCAGTTCCAGCAATCCGAATTTGCAGAATATTCCCATCCGCAGCGAGGAGGGCCGCCGCATCCGCGCCGCCTTTGTTGCAGGCGAAGGAAAGATTTTGCTCTCCGCTGATTATTCGCAGATTGACCTCCGGGTTCTGGCGCATTACAGCCAAGATGCTGCGTTGATTGAAGCGTTCAGGAAAGATGAGGACATTCACGCCTGCACAGCGGCGGAGATTTTCCGTGTCTCCCGTGCGCTGCTCACCTCGGAGATGCGTCGGATTGCCAAAAGCATCAATTTCGGCATAGTCTATGGCATGTCGAGCTTTGGCCTTTCCGAGCAGCTCGGCATCAGCCGCCGGGAGGCCCAGCTCTTTATTGACCGTTATTTTGAGCAATATCTGGGCATCAGGCGGTTTATGGACGCGACCATTGAGCAGGCAAAAACGGACGGCTTTGTCAGCACCCTGCTTGGCCGCCGCAGACTGCTGCCAGAGATCAACTCATCCAACCGCAACCGCCGCGAATTTGCCGAGCGCACGGCCATCAACACGCCGATTCAAGGCACAGCGTCGGACATCATCAAACTGGCGATGCTCAAGGCGCATGAAGTCTTGAAGAACGGACAGCTTCAAGCCAAGCTGCTTCTGCAAATCCACGACGAGCTGGTCTTTGAAGTCGCAGAAAGCGAGGCCGAGGCTGTCCAAAACTTCATCGTGCCGCTGATGGAATCGGTCATGGAGCTGGCTGTGCCGCTGAAAGTGAATGCGCGGACAGGGCGGCGGCTTAGTATTTAATAGCTGCTGATCAAAGGGGAAAATAATGTTGAATATCAACGCAAGCATCATTGACCAGCAAGTGCGGGCATTTGCTGAACGTCAGAAAACGGCGATCATGGAGAAGGCGAATTGTAAAAACGACGAGGCAAAGCTGCGGTCAGCGGCCTTTGTCGCTTTTTCTGTGAAGACAGTGCTTGACCTGAATGAGGACGAGGCGGTTGAATGCCTGACCGAAGGCGGCGGAGATTTCGGCGTTGATGCCGTTGAAGTCGGCGAAGTTCAGGACGGGGAGTTTGGTGTCACCTTGTTTCAAGGGAAATATAAAACAGATTTTGATGGAACATCAAATTTTCCGCAAACAGGGATTGAAAAGCTGATTCAGGCGGCGGGAACACTGTTTGACCCGTACAAAAAAATCACCGTCAATCGCAATCTGGAGACAAAAATAGAATCAATCCGTTCGCTGGTCTCTGACGGCTACCTGCCGCAGGTCAGGATCATCGCCTGCAACAACGGTCTGATCTGGAATAAAGAGGCTCAAAATCTGATTGACAATGCCGGATTCGGCGAACAGGTGCTCTTCGAGCATGTCAACCATGACAGTTTGGTCTCCATCATCAAATCGCTGAAACCAGTGGATGACACGCTTCGCCTCACCGGCAAAGCCATTGTTGAGGAATATGATTTCCGTCGTGTTCTGGTGGGAAAAATCGCTGTCGCCGAGCTTGCGGCCCTCTTTGACCGGCATGGAGACCGCCTGCTGGAGAGAAACATTCGCCGCTATCTTGGACTGCAAGGCAACCGTGTCAACGAAGGCATTGCCAGCACTTTGAAAAATACGCAAGAGCAGACGAATTTTTATTTTTACAACAACGGCATCACTCTGACCTGCAATCAATTTCAGCACAACGCCTTGCAGGGCGAAAACTGGTCGGTGAAGCTGTCAGGAATGCAGATCATCAATGGCGGGCAGACCTGCAAGACCATTCAGCGGACTTTGAATGCTAGCATGATCACCACGTCGAAGGCGGCTGTGCTGGTCAGAATTTATGAGCTGCCCAAGGAGCGCGAGGACAAAAAAAGCGAGGACGACTTGGTGCGGAACATCACCTATGCGACCAACAGCCAGAACCCTGTTGACCTCCGCGACCTGCGTTCCAATGACGACCGGCAGCGGAATTTAGTTCTGTCGATAGAGCAGCTTGGCTACAGCTACAAGCGGCATCGGAGCGAAACCGCCGCTAAAAGCACGGACATCAGCAGCGCGACCGCCGCCGAGGCCGTCTTGTCCATCTGGCGGCACCGTCCGCAGCAAGCCAAATTTAAAACAGGAGAGCATTTCGGCAAGCTCTATGACATCATTTTCACTGCTGATTTGAACGGAGCGCAGGTGATTGCCGCTGTGCTGCTCTTCAGAATCGCGGAAAACAAACGCAAGCGGCCTGCGGATGACGCGCCTGACTTCATCCGCTACGCATCCTGTTTTGCCGCGATGATCATGGGCGATCTGCTGCTGGCCGACTTGAAAATTCAGCTTGCGCAGCTTGATCATACAAAATTTGACGAGTCCCGCAGACTGATCGAAAGCAAGGGTGAAGCCTATCACGCTGCGGCGGCGGATAAAATTGAAAAGGCACTGCGGGCGCTGTACAAGGAGGAGGCGTTGAGCCTGCAACGCCTCGCTGCCGCCTTCAGGCGCGGCGACCTGATTGAGATGCTGAGAAGAAAAAACGTAGTGCCGGGTTCATAGGCGGGCTGCGCTGATCATCGCCAATGACCCCGGCGCATTCAGTTTTGACTGCTGCAGGCATCCTGAAATCAGCCCTGTTCCGGCATGATGCTTTTCTGTTCCGTAAAACTGAAGGCATCAAGGATGGTGCTGACGATAAAAAGCAGCACCATTGGATAGACGGACTGCATGGGCCGCTGAATCTCGGAATACGAGGTGATGGCCAGCAGGGTGAGGATGAAGGCGACTGCGCAGGTGCCGGTCAAGGCGGCTGCGCTGGCTGCGGTGAACAATGATAGTTCCCGCTTGCGGATGCTGTTAATTGCCCGGAACAGAAAAAAAGCCAAGGCGGCGATGAACAGCAGTGGCATCATTTTTTTATATCCTTTGCCGATATCCAGCAAAATTTTCCTCTTTTCCTTATTCAAGCGGCGATAATATTCCGGCTTCGCTTCAATATCCTTGAGCTGGGTTGGCAGCAGCTTATCCCATAGCACCGACGCATACAGCAGCATAGTGCTTTTGAAGGCAAAACTGGTTTCGTTCTTGCTGATCAAAAGATTGCTGAATGTCGCTTCCTGCTGTAGCACATCAAAAAACGTCGGCAGCAGAAGTTTGTTGTAGTCCTGATGCCATGACGGAACCAAACTGGTAACTCTCGTTTGGCATTCGAGTTTGCCTGATTCGCAAGCCTGATCAATTTCCTGTCCAATTGTGGCATAAAATTGCAGCGCGTCGGTTCCGTTTTTTGCATGACCAGCAGCAGCGACCGCATCACGGAAGGCCCAGATGAAAAAGGCTGCCGGAATATCGTCACTGCCCGCCAGATTTTTCCAATTTTGCCCAGCACCTCCTTCCAGATGCGGTTTCAGCTCGCTGAATGCCGGACTCACCGCATAGGCTTTTTCGCGGACATCCTGCACCACGGGATAAAATTGCCGCCATTTGTCGGACTTGATACGGAGCAGTCCGCCGTAAGCGGATTCAAATTCATCGGTGCGCAGCTCAATTACTGCTGGAACGCCGTACTGACTGGCATTGATGCTTTTCAGGGTGAAATGGGCCGCCAGCAGGATCAGCCACGGCAGCAGATACAGGCCGAGCAGGACGGCAATGCGGTCACGGCGCAGGTGCAGCAGGCCCGGCAGCATGAGCAGGAACAGCACCGGCACCAGCCAGATGGACTCTTCGCGGGTGTGCCAAAAAGCGGCGAGGGCAATTCCCGCTCCGGCAGACCAGATTGATGCCCGTTTCCACGAGCTGTTGAAACGAACATGCAGGCCAAGATAACAGGCGAAGACTAACAGTCCTAAAGACGCATAGACAAATTCCCGAAATATACGCCCAACCCCTGGATAATTATAAGAAAAAGGATTAAGAAGGAGGAAAGCGAAGAGCAGCGGCAACAGCCATTTTTTCTGCACTACAGGATACACCGCCCAGACAGCAGCTAAGGCAGCCAGCCAGTACAAAAGCTGCTGGGCGGTCAGCAGGGGAATGTTCAACCACCATGCCAAGGCAATGAAAAGGGGATAAAACGGCCCTTTAATCATCACAAACTGATCGTAGGGGCCAAGCCAGTTGCCGCTCAACAGGTGGTACGCTTGAGTGATGAAGAGCTTGTCGTCATGCGGTGCCTCCCGCACCATCACATAATGGCTGCTGACTAGCCATAATTTGGCCGCCAGCAACACCAGCGCAAAGAAAAAAAGATTTCGTTTCGACCACCAGCTGCTCATCATTTCACTCCGCTGTTCAACTCAGGATTGCTTCCGCGCTGCCTCGTCTTTCTGCCGCTGCGCCTCGCGCTCTGCCTTGAGCTGCTTGTATTCCTCCTCCAGCTGACGCAGATTTTCTTCCTGCTCGTGACGCATGGATTTGACTTTTGCCGCCACTTTCTCTTTGTTCATGTTCATGCCTTCCGCGCCGAACAGCGTGTTGGCCAAGTATTTGAACGAGAAGTGCATCAGGGCCACGTCGTCTTGTCGAATCTGCTCGACAGTCTCCTGATCAATTTCGTAGGTCTGGAGGAAGGAGCTTTCAAAAATAAAGCGGCGGAAATGATCCAAATCAGTGCTGGCCATGAAGAACATCCGCTGGGCCGCCTCAGAGAGCGTGGCCTGAAGACTGAACGACTTGCGCCGCATCACCAAGCGCAGCCAAGCCTTGTTCATCTCGTCGCGCAGCTCCACGCCCTGATCCTCCCGCCATGCGCGGATGGTCCATGTTTTCGGCTCGTCAAAGCCCTTGCAATGCGGCTCTTTGACAAGAAAGAAAAATTTTTCCTCGCCGCCTTCTTGGCCAGCCTCATGAAAATCAGCCATGCCGACTGGATAATAGCGGCAGGCTGTGGGCCGGTCGGCATACACCGTGCAGCCTTCCGGGGTGACAAAAGGGCAGCCCTGCTTGTCTCCGACCAGTTTGAGCTGCACACCGGGCATGTCGGTTTTTTCCAGATAAATCGGATCAGTATATTGGGTGATAAATTCGTGCGCTGACAGCTTCAACCGCTGCCGCAGCATCAGGATGTCGTAGGGCGTGAGCACGATTCTGATGTTGTGGCAGCAGGCAGTAAAGCAGCTCACCCCCGGATGACATTCAAATTTGAGCGGCGAATCAAGGCTCAGTTTCTCCGGCATGATGCAGGAAGGGTTTTTGTCCGTTTCCGTCAGAAAATCTTTGGTGATGCCGTCGCGCTTGCTGTCGCTCATGATCGTAGTCCTTGCTTAGTTGCCGCCCGAGCTGATGCCCGGTCTTGATTGTTCTGTCTTTTTCTTTCGCTTCAGCCAGCCGCCTGCCTGAGCCTGCCCCACTATACGCCAAAAAATTGGGCCTGTCATCTCCGGCCTACGCAGGCCGGAGCGGATAGATGATTGGGGGAAGCCAAAAGCGCCGCAATCAGCTTGCGGTGGCCTGAGGGAAAGGCGAAATGGTTGAGTTCAGCCTGCGTGACCCAGCGGAATTGGCTGGCAGCGTGCAGGTGCGGGGCGATGCTTTGCCCGTCGGCTAATCGGCAGAAAAAGCTGTGCAGCGTCACCCGGTGCTTGGTGTAGCAATGCGTGACTACAGCAAAAGGCCGCAGCGCAGTCACATACAGTTCTGTTTCTTCAGCAATTTCGCGTACTGCCGCCTGCTCCGGGGTTTCTCCCGGCTCCACGCGTCCGCCGGGAAATTCCCACAGACCGCCCCAGACATCATCTGCCAGCCGCTGCTGGATGTACATCGTTCCCTCATGCTCAATAATGCCGCAGGCCATGACAATGTTGATTTTTTCCGGCTTGCTGACCGGGGCAGGACGCTGGCTGACTGTTCCCGCAGAACAGGCTTGGCAAAAATCGCGTACCGGGCAGGCGGCGCAGGCCGGATTTCGCGGCGTGCAAATCAGTGCACCCAGCTCCATCAGGGCTTGATTGAATTGGCGCGGTTCGTCCGCAGGCAGCAGCGCGGCGCAGAGCTGAAGCAGGCGTTTTTTGGTCGCCGTCTGCTTGGGCGGCTCGGCGATGTCCTCAATCCGGCATACTATTCGCTCAACATTGGCATCAACAAGCGGCACCGGCTGGTTGAAGGCGATGGAGCAGATGGCTGCCGCTGTGTATGGCCCTATGCCAGGCAAAGTCAGCAAGGCCGCTTGATCACGCGGCAATTCGCCGCCATGCTCACGGATCAGCAGTTCGGCAGTCGCCCGGATATTCCGCGCCCGGCTGTAATAGCCCAGTCCTTCCCAAGCCTTAAAGACCTCCTGCTCGGAAGCCGCAGCCAAGGCATGAATGTCCGGGAATCGCTCCAGCCAGCGGTGAAAATAGACCACGACCCGCTCCATCTGGGTCTGCTGGCCCATGATTTCGGAAATCCAGATTTCATAGGGCAAATACCTGCTGCGCCACGGTAGGGGCCGCTGCTTTTCGGCGAACCACGCCAGTAAAGCACAGCGGAATTGCTGAATATTTTTCATGTCACACTCACCTTCAGGTAGGGGCGAAAAATTTTTCGCCCCTACTGCATCACGTAGATGCTTGACGCAACGACTCAGCACCGAGGCCGTTATGCAATATTTTTCTCAAGGATTCAGGAGCCATTGAGAAAAATTAAAGTTACTCTGTTAGGTTTGCTCAGGAAGACCTGTTGACAAGATTAGCTCGCATCTGGCGATTTCGCCAGAAAAAAGCGGCGTGAGAAAGCTATGGGATGACCCTTCCTGCCAAATCAGGTACAGTAAGCAGGTTAAGCCATCATCCCCAAAATAGCGTCAGGTATTCTGTAACTATCACCATGAACGACCAAACTGCCTTCCGCGCCCTTGTCGTGCGGGAAGAGAACGGCAGCTTTCAGCGGGCTGTTGAAGAACGCCGCATTGCCGACCTGCCGCCCGGCGACGTGCTGATCCGGGTGCATTTTTCCTCGCTCAATTACAAAGATGCGCTTTCCGCCAGCGGAAACAAGGGCGTGACCAAGAAATATCCGCACACGCCGGGCATTGACGCGGCGGGCGTGGTCGCGGCCTCCAGCGTGCCGCAGTTCAGCGCGGGTGACGAAGCGCTCTGCATGTGTTATGATCTCGGCATGAACACGCCCGGCGGCTTCGGCGAATACATCCGCGTTCCCGCCGCTTGGACGCTGGCCAAGCCGGAGCCGCTGTCCCTGCTCGAAACCATGCAGATCGGCACCGCCGGTTTCACCGCTGCGCAGTGCGTGGACAAGCTGCTTGCCTGTGGCCTGCGCCCAGAGCAGGGGCCGGTTTTAGTCACCGGCGCGACCGGCGGGGTTGGCTCCTTGGCCTGCGCCTTGTTAGCCAAGCTCGGCTTTGCGGTCACGGCAGTCACTGGCAAGGAGAGCGAACACGACTTTCTGCGCCAGCTCGGCTGCGCGGCGGTGCTCAACCGGCAGCAGGCCATAGGCCGGGCCAGCGCGGCTCTGCTCCGCGAACGCTGGGCTGGCGTGGTGGACACCGTGGGCGGCGATATCCTTGCAGGCGCGGTCAAGGCGGCGCAATACAACGGCATTGTCGTCTGCTGCGGCAACGCGGCCTCCGGCGAGCTGCCGCTGACCGTCTATCCCTTCATCCTGCGCGGGGTCAGCCTGATCGGCATTGATTCCGCCGAATGCCCGCTCGCGCGGCGCAAGGATATCTGGGACAAATTGGCCGGGCCGTGGCGGCCTTTGCTGCGCGACGCGCTGGCCGCTCTCAGCGTCCGCATCAGTCTGGCCCAGCTCAGTCAGATGGTTGACGAGATGCTGGCAGGCCGGACACGCGGAAGAATTGTTGTTGATTTGACAGGAGAAAAGTGAATGACCGTTGAACAGGCGCGGGAAGTGCTGACCATTGAGGCCGAGGGCATCCATGCGGTGCGCGATGCCTTGGGGCCGGAGTTTGTGCAGGCGGTTGACCTGATCATGGCCTGTCCGCCCAACCGGCTGATCATCACCGGCATTGGCAAATCCGGGCTGGTCGGGCAGAAAATGGCGGCCACCTTCAACTCCACCGGCACGCCGTCGTTTTTCCTTCATCCGGTCGAGGCGATGCACGGCGATCTCGGCATGGTCAGCCCGAACGATGTGGTGCTGGCGATTTCCTATTCCGGCGAAACGGCGGAACTGAACCGGCTGCTTTCCAGCCTGAAGGAACGGGCCGTGCCGGTGATCGCCATGACCAGCAATCCGCGTTCATTCTTGGCGGAACAGGCCGCCGTTGTCCTGAATATTGCTGTGCCGAAGGAAGCCTGCCCGCTCGGTTTGGCCCCGACCGCCTCGACCACGGCCACACTTGCGCTGGGCGATGCGTTGGCAGTGGCTCTGCTTCAGCGGCGGCGGTTCAAGGCCGAGGATTTCCGGCGCAATCATCCCGGCGGCAGCCTCGGCGAGCGGCTGAAAGTGGCGGTGCGCGAGGTCATGCTCACCGGCGACAAGGTGCCGACAGTCAGTGAGACAGCGGCCTTTGACGAGGCGATCAGCGAGCTGAACCGCAAGAATCTCGGCGCGGTGCTGATCATCGCCGCATCCGGCGAGCTGCGCGGCATCATCACCGACGGCGACCTCCGCCGTTACCTGATCAGCAGACTACTGCCCGATTCCAGTCATAAGGCTGGAACAGACCTTGCTGAAATAATGACTAAAACACCGGTGAGCATCGGTCCGGACACTATGGCCGCCGACGCGCTCAGTCTGATGCAGGAGAAGGACATCACGGTGCTGGCTGTGCTGGACGAGCAGGGCAGGGTGCAGGGACTGCTGCATCTGCACGATCTGCTTGGAAAAGGCGAATTTCGTTTTCTGATTTGAGAGGCGGCTATGTGTCAGCTTAAAGCGGTGGTGGAACGGCAAGGCAGTCGGGAAACGGTGATGGAGTCCGTGACCACGGTAGATGTGACGGCGGACGGTGTGGTTCTCAGCACTTATTTTGAGGAGCCGCTGGCCCTGAGCGGGGTGCGAATCAGGAGCGTTGACCTGCTCAACGGCTTCATTCTTTTAATGGCAGACGAATCGAGGAAAAAATGAACAACTTGGACAAGGTGCGGGTGCTGCTGCCGCATTGGATTGAGCACAATCAGGGCCACGGCGCGGAATTCCTCCAATGGGCGGAAACCTTAGCCGCAGATGCGCCGGAAATCACAGCCTTGCTGCGCAGCGCGGCAGATTCTCTCCACGCAGCAGAACACGCTCTTCAGGAGGCGATGCAGAAAGCAGGCGGGCCGCTCGCCGCGCCGGGGCATTGTCATGCCCACGGCGGCGGCTGTCACCATCATCACTGACAGTCCGGGCACGCTGTCCACTGATCGCTGGCCGGATTGTAGAGATAGCAGCAGACCTCAAGCTGAATATAGGAACGTTCTGTGCAGTTAAGTCTGTACAATTCTTGATTATTTAGCTTTTTCAGGAACTGAAAACTGGGCGAGCTGAGGAGTTCCGCACGGGTTTGCGGATAGGCTTTGAGGAAGATAGATTTGTAGTTCCGCTTCAGCCAATCATTTTTCCGAGCATTTTCCTCGGTTTTGCGATTCTGTTGTTCAGCTCCGCTTAACGCCTCGATTTTCTTGTCAATATCATTGGCAAGCGAAGCCAGGCCATTGTCGTTAAATGTGCCGAGGGTGCGGATGAGCTGCTGCACCTCACGGTAACGGCGAAGAGCGCCAGACAAATTATTCCGCTGCTCTGCGTCGGCGGCATCATTCAGCCCGCTGCTGATCTCAATCATGGCGGCGGTTCTGCTGATTTTTTCCCCCATGCGGAGTTCCTCTTCCTTGAAGAGTCCCCGTTTTTCTTGCAGCAATGCCGCAGCCTGACGATAGAAAGTGACAGCGTCAGCATACGCGTCTTTGCTGTACTTTTCATTAGCTTGCGATAGGAACTGATAGAACTGCGACTGTGTCAGCAGAGATTCCAGCTCCTGCCGTTTTTCAGCAGTAACTGTTTCAGGATTTATTTCTAACTGATCCTTGTACTGTTTGAGCTGCTCCAGCAGATTCTGGAAACGATGAGGCGCATCTTGAAATTTATTTTTTGCCTGTTTAAGTTCAGCGTTGAACGCTTTCCGACGGATGCTGTCACAGTCCGATACGCAGAACTGCAACGCCTTCTGGTACCACATTGCCGCTGCGTCGTAATCACCAGTTTGATCTGCTTTTCCTGCCTTATCCAAGGCCTCGTTTAGCCGCAGCTGCCGCGCTTTTTCCTTGAACTTCTCCGCTTCGCCAGGAAGAGGAACAGGAGAAGCTCCTGCAAGTTCCGCAGCTTTTTCATAATTGGCAGCCGCCTCACTAAGTTTGCCTTCCTTTTCCAACTGATCAGCCGGAACTGTCAGTTTGTCAAGCTGCTCGCGTTTGCTGACTTCTTCTATCGGCAGGTAGTTGTCTTTATATTTGCCCTGCCCGTCGCGGCCTTTCGTAACTTCTTCTGTGGAAAGGAGCGCATCAATCTCTTTTCTCAGTCTGCTTTTGCCCGGCAGCGGCAGGAAGACTGTCTTCAATTTGGTCAGCGCGGTGTCCGCTTTCCCCTCAGCCTCTTTAAATTTTTTCTGCCGCACTAACTGCTGCGTCTCCTGCCAGTTAAGTTCGGCTTCCAGCAGCACGTTGCTGTCTCTGGTGTAAATCACGCCGCCAGCGATGATCAGCGCAGCAGCCACTGCCGCAACCGCAAAAGGCATAACCGGAATTTCGCGGTGCAGAGCTGACCGGGCAATGCGGGTCTTTGTTTTGACAACTTCTTTTTTTTCTTGGGGCGGCGGCGCAACGGCGGCTTTTTCCTTCTTTTCCTCTTTCTGTTTTGGCGGCGGGGGAGGAGCAGCTTTCTTTTTTTTTTCACTGCCGGGCTGCGGCAACTCCTCCTGCGCTTCCTCGACCTTCTTTTCTTTCAGCGAGAAGGTGTCCAGCATGGACTGCGACTGCTGCAGCCGTCTGCCGATGTCGGCCAGCCCCGGCGTGTCCACGGCCACTTTTTTCAGCTTTTCAAAAATTTTCTGCGCTTCCGGGAAATTGTCCTCATCCTCCATCACCTTCATTTCTTGGAGGAGCTGATCGCATTGCGCCTGCGCGGCCTTCACTTTTTTCCGCAGCGGCTCGGCTTCTGGCAGAGCGGTAGGCAGCTCCGCGAGCAGCCGACCCGCGATGGTCATTTCCCTGCGCTCAACATGGGAACGTATTTCCGCTATTTTTGCGCTGAAATCCTCCGGCGGCGCGGCGGCCTCTTCCTGCCCGCCGATCTCCAGCCCCAGATCAAGGCCGTCATCGTCATCTGCGGCACCAAAGGTCTCCACGCCGAGATCAATATCCTCGTGCGCGGCGGACGATTGCGGAGTCTCAAGCTCCAGCGATATGCCGCCGTGCTGCGGAGCCGCTCCGCTGGCGGCAAGAGCAGCAATATCTTGAACTGGCTGCGGCCCTTCCAACTCCAACGATATCCCGCCGTCCTCTTCTGCCCCGCTGTCGGTCTGCGTCAGATCAATATCTTCCAAGCCGAGATCAAAATCATCCGCAACCGTGTCCGCCCCTTCCAAGGCATCAAGAGGCAGCTCCGCCGCATGGCTGGCGTACCAGTCCGCAGCCTCCTGATTGAACGGCTCGTCAAGGCTGTACACCTTGCCGCAGAACATCTCGCCGATGTAGGGAATGATTTTGGCAAGGGAGGCCTCCTGCTGCCAGCGCGAGGAGATGCGCACCCCGTCCGGGTCAACATCTGGATGGAAGACTGGAGTCAGCGGCTTGACTGCGGGCGGGAAATGCGGATAGCCAAAGGGCAGGGTGATCATCACCTCGTGCTTGGAAACCTTGGCGATGCTGCCGTCCTCGGCCTTGGCCAGCCCGATCAGGTGATAGGCGATGTGATAGCAGTCCGGCGGCTCGCCTTCGGTCTGCACCAAGCTGATGCGCGGATGCTGCGCAAGGATTTTTTTGACTTCTTCAAAGTCGGTGGCCCGCTGATCAGTCTGTGAAGCCATGTTCCCTGCCCAAAATAAAAATCAAGATGGAACCAAGCTGCTGCTTGGCTGTCAAAAGTCATTATAGGAGATTTTATCTGCCCCAACAAGCGGCATTCCGGCGCGGTTCAAAAATTTTTCCTTCCTTTCTGGCTGCGGAGTTGTCCAGCTTGCGCTTTCTGTGTACAATGCCTGCGCCGACAGCGCAAGGAGGAACTGAAAAATATGGCGAAGCTGATTGAAATCAATCCGGTCAACCCGCAGCAGCGGCTGATCGGCATGGCGGTTGAGGTGCTGAAAAAGGGCGGGGTGATCTGTTATCCGACCGACACCATGTACGGTCTTGGCTGCGACATCTTCAACCAAAAGGCGGTCAAACGGGTGCATGACATTAAACAGCGGCCCAAGCACAAACCGTTCTCTTTCATGTGCGCCTCGCTGGCCGACATCAGCCAGTACGCCCATGTCAGCAGCCCGGCTTACCGCCTGCTGCGACGGCATCTGCCCGGCCCTTATACGATGGTGCTGCCCGGCTCCAAGCTGGTGCCGAACATCATGCTCACCAAACAGAAGACCGTGGGCATCCGGCTGCCGCAGTCGCCGATTTGTCTCGCTCTGATTGAGATGCTGGGCAATCCGGTGCTGAACAGCAGTGCCCTGCGGGAGGGCGAGGAAATTCCGGCAGACGCGTTCGCGGTCGATGAGCTGTTCGGCTGCCACGTGGATTTGATCATTGACGGCGGCGAGCTGGTCCCGGAGCCGTCCACAGTGGTTTCTTTAGTTGACGAGCAGCCAGAAATTCTCCGCGAAGGCAAAGGTGACATTGCCCCATTCTTGGAGCGGCAGACGAAATAATCTTTTCGTGCCGCCCCGCATTCTTTTTGTGCAAAAGCATCAGGTATGATCAAAACATTTCTTGCCAAGGCAGGCAAAAAGCTCCGTCATTGGATAGGCGGCAGAACCGACAGCGGCCCGGAA
The DNA here is from genome assembly GCF_048287415.1 of Candidatus Electronema sp. JM. NCBI lineage: Bacteria > Pseudomonadati > Thermodesulfobacteriota > Desulfobulbia > Desulfobulbales > Desulfobulbaceae > Candidatus Electronema > Candidatus Electronema sp. JM. Next base: position 34,885 of record NZ_JBLWEN010000047.1, on the reverse strand, counting down.
AAAGCAGTGCCGCCGCCGGAGCAACCGTTCAGTTCCGCGCTGCCGGAAAGCGCGCCGAAGAAGCCGCGCCGCAGGCGGAAGAAGCCGGAAGGCATCGTCGGAGAAATGCAGCAGCCCAAGCCGCCGCAATGGAGCGTAGCTGATTTCCCGGTTGATCCGGTTGAGGGCCGCAGCCGTTTTCATGACTTCGCCTTGCCTGCGGAGCTGATGCGCGGCATCGCCGACCTTGATTTCAAATACTGCACGCCCATCCAGGAAAAGGCCCTGCCTGCGGCCTTGGAAGGCAAGGACATCATCGGCAGGGCAGGCACCGGCACCGGCAAGAGCGCGGTCTTCTTGGTCGCGCTCTTCACCCGCCTGCTCAAGTACCAGCAGGCCTTGCGCAAGCCAGGCCTGCCCCGCGCCCTGATCATCGCCCCGACCCGCGAGCTGGTGGCGCAGATCGCCAAGGACGGCAAGGCCTTGGGCAAATATCTCCCGCTGCGGGTCGCCGCAGTCTTCGGCGGTACCGAGTACCAGAAGCAGGAGCAGCTTCTCAGCAGCCAGCCGGTGGACGTGATTGCGGCCACGCCGGGCCGTCTCTTGGACTATGTTTCCAAGCGCGTGATCAGCCTGGAGCAGGTTGAAATCATGGTCATTGATGAGGCCGACCGGATGCTGGACATGGGCTTCATCCCGGACGTGCGCCGGATCATTGCCCGCCTCCCGCCCAAGGAGCAGCGGCAGACCCTGCTCTTTTCCGCCACAGTCAGCGAGGATGTCAAGCATCTGGCCGCCCAGTGGTGCGTCAAGCCGGTCTCAATTGAGAGCGACCCGGAGCAGGTCGCGGTGGAGACGGTCAGGCAGGTGATTTACACCGTCACCAGCGAAGAGAAATACACCATTCTCTACAACCTGCTCGCTGGGCAGGAAACCGGGCGGGTGATGGTCTTTGTCAACATGAAGCACGAAGCGGCCAGACTGCACGAGCGTCTGCGCGGCAACGGCATTGACGCGGTGCTTCTCAGCGGTGACGTGCCGCAGGAAAAGCGCATGTCGCGCTTGGAGCGGTTCCGCGACGGCAAGGTGCAGGTGATGATCGCCACAGACGTGGCCGGGCGGGGCATTCATATTGACAGCATCAGCCACGTGATCAACTACAGCCTGCCCTACGAGCCGGAGGATTATGTCCACCGCATCGGCAGGACAGGCCGGGCGGGCGAAAGCGGCATTGCGGTCAGCTTTGCCTGCGAGGAAGGCGCGTTCCAGCTCCCGGCCATAGAGGAATATATCGGCAAGACGCTGCCCTGCGTTGTGCCGGAAGAGGCATTGCTTGTTCCCCCGCCGCCGCCGTCTGTAGCCGCAGTGCCTCCGGCTCATGGGCAGAAACGGCGCAGACGGAGGTAAGCCGGGGCGAAAACTTTTCCGCCCCAGCTTGCTTGCAATATCCTCAGCTCTTGGCTGGCGTGAAGACCGGCAGATAGACAGCCGCCGCCTTGAAGAGCAGGATGGCCCCGGCTATCAGTCCCAGACTGACGGCCAGTTCCGTCACGGAAGGCAGGTACGTCTTGCTGCCTTCAAGCTGGGTGAGCCAAAGCACATTGAAGCGGTTGAGCACCACTCCGGCAATGACCAAAAGCTGCGCGAAAAGGATGCTGCCTTCGTTGCGGGCCAGCGTGAAGAGCAGCAGCATGGGCAGGAGCGCCCCGCCAGCAACCTCCAGCAGGAAGTGCTTGCTGGCCTGATCTCCGGCCAAGGCCAAGCCGATGTTGCCCTTCAGCAGAAGATCAAGCAGGCGGACAGCGGCATACACGGCCAGAGCATACGCCGTGCCCTTCGCAAGCTGCCGCAGCAGTTTCAGGCTCACCGGATGCTTGAGTGCCCAGCCGGAGAGAATGGCCTCAACGCTGGTCATTGCCAAGCCCACTGCCACCGCAGAGAGCAAGAAGTTCCACGGCAGCATCGTTGTCCACCAGAGATCATTGAGTCGGCCCTTCATCAGCAGAAAGAGACCGCCCAAGGAGGATTGGTGGAAGAAGGAGAGCGTTGCCGCCAGAATGGCCAGCGGAATCACCACTGCCTTAGCCTGCATCATCTTCGCCAGCCGCGTCCAGCCGATGCCTTCAAGGAAGGTTGGTTTGAACTCCACCGCCAGCACGGCAGTATAGGTCATCGTGCAGCAGATGACCTCAAAGAGCATGGAGTGCGGCTGCCACATGACCAGCGGATGCCAGAAGGCCTGCGGTTTGCCGATGTCGAGCAACAGGCCTATGCACACCATGAGATAGCCAATAAACGCGGACAGCACCGCCGGTCTGGTCAGCGGCTTCCATTCCTTGAGATTGAAGACATGCACTGCCGCAGCAAGCGTGAAGCCGCCAGCGGCCAGCGCGACACCGGTCAGGACATCCAAGGCCACCCACAGTCCCCAAGGGACTTGGTCCGAAAGGTTGGTGGTTGCGCCCAAACCACCGATGAGCCGCCATGCCGCCGCGCCTGCGCCGATCACAGCGATGATGAGCAGCAGGATGATGCCTGCGGAGAGAAAAGACGGCTTGGCCGCGCTGGTCTGATAGGTGGTCATGAGCGTTTCTCCTCGTTTGCGCCTCGGTTTCTCAGATAGGCGATGCCGCCCAGCACAGCGGCGATGCCCGCCGCCTTGAGCGGCACATGCTGCAAGACATCCCAAGTGTATTGCGGCAGCTCCTCGCAGGGCACGCTCCTGAAGCCGAGCCTGTCAAAAGGCACGGCGGAGATGTACATCCAGCTCGTGCCGCCCGCCTCGCTCAAGCCGTAGATATGATCAACATACTTGCCCGGATGAGCGGCCATGCGCTTCTTGGCCTCGGCAACGACTGCGTCGCGCTCATCAAAGAGCATGGTGCTGGTCGGGCAGGTCTTGACGCAGGCAGGCAGGCCGCCCTCGGCAATGCGCTCGGCGCAGAAGCCGCATTTCTGCACCCAAGGATTCTGCGCCTTGTCCCACTCATACTTAGGGATGCCGAAGGGGCAGGCGATCATGCAGTAGCGGCAGCCAACGCACTTGTCAAAGTCGTAGCACACTGGCCCGGCTGCGCTCTTCTGCAAGGCTCCGACCGGGCAGGCTGACACGCAGGCCGGGTTCTGGCAGTGGAAGCACTGCTCCTTGACAAAGCTCCAGACCGGCCTGCTCTTGCTCTCCGCCTCGACAAAACGGATGCGGGTGTAGGTGTCCGCGTTCAGCTTCACCGGATTAGTGAAGTCGCCATGAAAGGAGGTCTTCAGCCCCTTCCTTTCGTTCCATTGCTTGCAGGAGACCTGACAGCCCCGGCAGCCGATGCAGCGGGTGAGGTCAACCAGCACTGCTTTTGCCATTTCTTGCCCTCCTTATGAGGATGGATGGTTCCCTTGCCCGACAGGAGACAGCAGACTGTCTCTCCGGGCGACACTATGCTGTCACGCAGAGTGGCACTACGCTGTCATGTTGGGTGACAGCCTGCTGACACCTTGCCTGACACTATGCTGTCACTGTTGGCCGCAGGAGAGTGCGGCGGAAACTCGCACTATGGTGTGAAGCAATCTCGCACTATGGTCTGAAGGAGGCTCACACTATGGTGTGACTCTTCCTCGCAGCACCGGGCCGTTGCAGCGGCCACGTAGGGGCAAAAAATCTTTTGCCCCCGCACCGCCCCACCGTGTTATTACCCATGCCGCGCTGCCCGCAGCCGTGCCAATCCTTTGCGCCATCTCTTTAGCCAAGGATGGCTGATAGCCTCTGCTGTCTGCACGGCTTGGTAGATATATTCCTCTGCCTTGGCAATGTTGCCTTCCTTTTCATAAGTGAGGCCGATATTCCAGCGTGTTACTGCTTCTCCGGCCTTGTCACAAAGCTGCTGGCATATCATCAAGGCTTGTTTGCAATTTTCCAACGCCTTAGCAGTATCACCCTGTGCGCGGTAGATAGCGGCAATACTGTTTCTTGTTATACCCTCGCCAGTCCTATCTTTAACCTCTTGCCTAATAGTCAGACACTCGCATAGATATCTTAATGCTATCTCATAGTCGCCTTGATCACAGTAAAGCTGACCTATATTATTTAATGTCCATCCTTCCCCTTGTCTATCTCTGATGTCTTGCGCTATCGTTAAGCTTTGCTGATATTTCTGTATGGCCAGCGTTGGTTTACCTTGCGAGGCATATATTTTAGCGATATTGTTTAGGCTTCTGGCTTCTCCCTGTCTATCACCTGTTTCACGGTGTATCGCCAAGCTCTGCAAGCAGCAATCTAATGCCTTCTTATTCTTTCCACGCCAGTTATAAATGCGGCCAATTGAGTTCAAGAACAAACCTTCATTTTTGCGGTCTTGACTCTGCCGAACGGCATTTAACTGCATCTCAAGGGCAGCCAATCGCTCTATCCAATGTCCCTGCCGGTCTAAATATTCCCATATTGCACCTTCCAAGGCTTGCAGTTGCTGCCACAGCTTGCTGTCTAAGCAACTCTCCATCAGCCGCAGGCAATGCGCCCGTTCCGCATCAAGGCGGACATAGCCCTTCACGCCTTCCTTGCTCGCAGTCTCGCAGAAGGTGATGTACCAAGCTGCCAGCCGCTTCAGCGCATCTGTGCTCAAAGCCAGCTCTGTGCGGGCGTAGGTATGCACCAGCGCATGACTTACCTGCCAGCGTTCCTCCTTCGTCTCCAGCAAGCCGTAATTGACCAGCTCACCCAAGGCATCAGCACTGCGCAGCTCATCACCATCGAGAACAGCCATGACCGGCTCGCGGGCTATCGAGGCAAAGGCCAAGCAGCCTGCCAGCCCCAGCGCAAGGCGGGCATCCGCGCTCACCTTTGCCACGCTGCGCCGCAGCAGCAAGGCCGCGTTCTCCTGCTGATGCTCCTCGTTGCCCAGCCTTTTGAATGGCACCTTGCTCAGAAAGCGCAGGTAGTCCGCCGCGCTTTCGCCCGTGCTGCTGAGATAGCGGCCCGCAATGCGCAGGGCAACCGGCCAGCCGCCCAGCAGCGTGCAAATGCCCGCCACACTGGGAGCATCCGCCGCAACGCCGCTGTACAGTCGGAAGACCTCGGCTGCGGGCTGCTCGTCCAGCGGCTTCAGGTCAAGGCGGAGACCCTGCGCGTCGGCCCGCTTCCTGCTAGTGATCAGAACGCCGCATGTCCCGCGCAGCCGCAGCACCGCTGGCAGGTCATCGGCCTGCTCCGTCCCATCAAGGATGAGCAAGGCCTTCCTGCCTGAGAGCGCATTCCGCACGGCAGTCTCAAGCCCCGCCTTCGCCTCCACCTGAAAGGCGGCGCAAATGGCTTGCAGGGCTTGCTCTGTGCTCGGCTGATGATAGAAGCTGTGGAAGATGATGCCGTCCGGGAAGCGGGCTTCCTCCAAGCGATGCACTGCCTGCGCCGCCAGCGCGCTCTTGCCCATGCCGCCCGGCCCGCACACCGCCACAACCACGCCCGGTTGCAGCTTGTCGTTCAGCCAGACAAGCTCCTCGTCGCGGTGGAGAAAGCAGGGTTCAAGGGCAGGGCGTTGGTTGGGCGGCGGAGGCTTCTGCGCAGCGCAGTTGTAGTTCTCAATGTGAACATTCCCGCTGCCAGAGAAGACGTTGCCGCTGCCGTCCACGTGTTGGTTGATGGTGCTCATGCCAAGTTCTTCATGCAGAAAGACTGACTCACGGCAGCACTGTCTCCGCGATCATGCGGATGGCCGCCACTGCCTGCCGGATTTCTTCCGCCGTGGTGAAACAGCCCGGACTGAGCCGCACCGTGCCCAGCGGCAGGGTGCCCAGCGTGCGGTGGGCGAGCGGGGCGCAGTGCAGGCCGGTGCGCACCTGAATGCCGTGGTTGTGATGGAGAATGCCGCCGATGTCCTCCGGCTCCCAGCCGTGAATGCTGAACGAGAGGATGGCGATGCGCTCTTTGCCCGGCGGCGGGCCGTGCAGCGTCACGCCGTCAAGTTCACTCAGGCCGCGCCAGAGTCCGGCGAACAAGGCATCTTCCTTGGCCCGCACTGTGTCCACGCCCTCTGCCATGAGAAAGGCTATGCCTTCGCCCAAGGCTAAAATGCCCGGCACATTGGGCGTGCCCGCCTCGAAGCGTTCCGGCCACTCCTGCGGCTGCTCCTCGGAGAGCGAGTTGAAGCCGGTGCCGCCTTCCCGCCAAGGCCGCAGCGACTTGACGCGCTCGCCGATGATCAGTGCGCCGGTGCCTTGCAGGCCGTACAGCCCCTTGTGACCAGAGAAGACGAGCAGATCGGCGTTGAGGGTCTGGAAGTCAATCGGCAGGATACCAGCAGTTTGCGCCGCATCCACGAGCAGATATGCCCCGCGCTCCCGCACTAATCTGCCTATCTCTGCAACAGGCTGCACTGCGCCAGTCACGTTCGAGGCGTGCGAGACTACGACCAAACGGGTGCGGTCGTTCATGCGGCGGGCCACCTCGTCGGGATCAAGGCGGCCTTCGCTGTCGCAGGGCACGATGTCCAAGCTGATGCCGCGCTCCTGCTGCAAACCGCGCAGCGGGCGGAGCACGGAGTTGTGCTCCATCGCCGAGATAAGGACGTGATCGCCCGGATTGAGGAAGCCTTTCAGGGCGAGATTGAGGCCGTCGGTCGCGCTGGCGCAGAAGATGATGCGGTGCTCGTGCGGGGCATTGAAGAAGCGGGCCAGGCTGCGGCGGGTCAGACTGAGGACATCCCCGGCTTTGCGGGCAAAGGCGTGTGTGCCCCGCCCCGGCGAGCCGCCGCCGTGCTCCAGCCAGTCCTGCGCGGCCCGGCGCACCTGCTCCGGTTTCGGCCAGCTTGTCGCGGCGTTGTCCAAATACAGCATGACTCAGAGGCGGTAGAGGGACTCAGCCCGCCGCTGCCAGCCCTGCTGCATGGCCAGCGCATCAAGGTGGAGGGATGACCAGTCGGCGAGCAGGGGCGGTTCGTGAACCGCCCCTACAGTGTCGTCCTTGCCGGTGCAGGTCTTGATGTAGCCTTTGCACTGCTGGCAGCAGTCTATGCGGAACGGCTCGTCTTCCAGCTCGATGATGGAGAGCTGGCTCTGCTCCTCATTGCCGCAGTGCGGGCAGCCGATGCGCTTGTACTCCCAGCGGGTTGTGCAGCAGCCGCAGACCAAAAGCCGCTTGCGGCCCGTGCTGGTGCGGACAAGCTGCGCCATGCTCGGCCCTGCGCCGCAGAGCGGGCAGATGGGTTCTTCCCAGGCCATATCCGGCAGCCGCTGCTCCAAGTACTCGCGCCAAGGGGCAAGCAGCTTGGCCAGCAGCTTCCAGATGAGGAAGGCCAGCAGGGGTGACACCGTAGGGGCAGGCCCCTGTGCCTGCCCTTCTGCCGCATCAGGGCGAACACAGGGGTTCGCCCCTACAGCGTCCTCAATCAGACGCGCCGCCTCGTCCGCCGATTGCCCCAGCCCCTCGCGGAGGCGGACGCATTCGTGCAAGAAGGGCGCAGGCAGTCCCTCAGCAGGCAGAGCAGCAAGCAGACGCAGCAAGGCCCTGCCCGCCTGCGTCAGGAATGCGGTGTCAAGGTGCTGATGCAGCAATAAAGGCAATTCCGCCGTAGGGGCAGGCCCCTGTGCCTGCCCTTCTGCCACATCAGGGCGAACACAGGGGTTCGCCCCTACAGCATCCGTCAACGCCTCCTCCAAACACCGATGCAGGCGCGCCAGCTCGGCAAGGTGCGGATGCGCCTCTGTCCACTGTTCCATCATACCTTGGCCAGATTGACTAAGCACGCCTTGGTCTCCTGTATCCACGTGTTGGGGTCGCCTGCGTCAATGGTGATCAAGTTGGTGCTGGCTGCGGTGCTGAGGCCCTTGTAGCCCCAGTTGTAAGGCATCCAGATGATGAAGACCTCCCGCCCGTTGACCTGCAAGGTCTGCATCCGTTTCGTGACCAGCGTTGGCACAGTCAGCTCGCCCCTCGCTGACCAGACCCGCACCTTGTCGCCGCTGGCGATGCTGAGTTTGCTGGCCAGCCGCTCCGGGATCTCGACAAAGGTTTCCGGCACCATCTCGTTCAGCCACGGCACGTTGCGGGTAAAGGTGCCTGCGCACCAGTGCTCGGCCAAGCTGGAGGTGCAGAGGACGTAAGGATAATCCTTGACCGCGCCCAGCGGCTGCTTGGTCTTGATGCGCGGGTACTTGACACAGGGATTGACCGCCACGTTCGGGTGGAGGATGTTGCCGGTCGGACTTTCCATCGGCTCGTAGAACTCTGGGAAGGGGCCATCTGTCGCCACCGAAGAGCTGTCGCGGGGAAGGCCTTCGGCGCTGGCAGCGTCCGGGTCTTTGTACGGAGCTGTCAGCAGGCGGGCCACGCCTTCAGCCGCCATGCGGAAGGGCCGCTGGCCGCTGGGCTTGTCCGGGCCTTCGTCGGCTTTGGGCACATCAGGCGTGTCATGTCCGGCCCACTTGCCCTGATCAGCATCCCACCAGATGAGCTTGTTCGCTTCGTCTAAAGGCTTTCCCTGCGCGTCGCAAGAGGCGCGGTTGTACAGCACCTTCATGTTGCCAGGCCAGCTCCAAGCAAAGTCGCGGTACAGGCCCAAGCCGCTGGGATCAGTCTTGTTGTCCTTGCGTTTGCTGAGATTCTTGCCGCCGCCAAAGACACCAGCATAGATCCAGCAGCCAGAGGAGGTGCTGCCGTCCGCCTGAAGCTCGGCAATGCCTTTCAGCGGCTCGCCGGTCTTGAGGTTGCTGCCGTTGATCTCCTTCAGCACGGCCTCGGCCATGTTCTCTTGCGGGTAGTTCCAGTTCACCCGCTTGAATATCTGGTCTTTCTCCTCTGTCGAAGCAGCGTACAGCTCGCGCACCTTGCGGAAGAGCAGGTCAATAATCTCCAAATCGCTTTTGGCCTGGCCCGGCGGTTTAATGCCGGTGTAGCGCCACTGCACCAGTCGCCCGGAGTTGGTCAGCGAGCCTTCTTTCTCCAAGAAGGAAGCCGCTGGCAGGAAGACCACCTCGGTTTTGACCGCCTTGGGATCCGTGCCCGGCTTTTCCCAGAAGGCGGCAGTCTCGGTCATGAACAGATCAGCCACCACCAGCATGTCTAATTTGCTCAGGGCATCATGCACCAAGTTCAGGTTGGGGCTGGAGACCATCGGATTCTGGCCCATGACATACAGCATCTTCATGCTGTCTTCATAGGCGGTCTCAAAGATGCGGAAGATCGAATAGTTCTTCTTGGCGTTCTTCTTGGGCAGCCAGCCGTAGCCGTACTCGTTCTCGGCGGTGGCGTTCTCGCCGAACCAAGCCTTGAACAGGTTGATCAGGAACTTGGCCCGGAAGGTGCCTGCGCCCTTGGTCCACTCGGCCAGCGTGGGTTGGTTGTGGCTGGGGCAGGACAGATAGCCCGGCAGAGTGTTGAAGAGCAGGGCCATGTCCGAGGAGCCTTGCACGTTCGGTTCACCGCGCAGGGCGTTGATACCGCCGCCGGGCTTGCCCAAGTTGCCGAGCAGCATTTGCAGCACGCCGAAGGAGCGGATGTTCTGCACCCCGACGGTGTGCTGAGTCATGCCCAAGGCATAGAGCACGGTGCCAGGCCGGTTCTTGGCAAAGGTCTCAGCGATCAGCTGAATGGTCGCTTCCGGGATGCCGGAGATTTCTGAGCCGACCTTCAGGGTGTAGCGTTTGAAGAAGTCCTTCAGCTTGGCAAAGACGCAGCGCGGATCGTCCAAGCTCTCGGCCTTGAGCGGTTTCTTGGTCTCTGGATCAAGCTGATAGCCCCAAGAAGCGGTGTCATATTTAAACTCCGCCGCGTTGTAGCCGGAGAACAGCCCTTCGTTAAAGGCAAAGCCTTCTGTTGGCAGCAGCAGCGCGTTGGTGTTCAGTTTGACGTAGTCGGCATCGTAGAGATTGTTCTCGATGATGTAATTGATCACCGCATTAAGAAAGGCAATGTCGGTGCCGGGGCGAATGCAGGCGTAGATGTCCGCAGCAGTGGAAGTGCGGGTGAAGCGGGGATCAACGTGGATGACTATGGCCCCTTTCTCTTTGGCCTTCATGATCCAGCGCATGGACATGGTGTGATTCTCGGCGCAGTTGCTGCCTTCAATCAGGAAGACCTTAGCATTTTTGAGGTCCAACCAATGATTGGTCATGGCCCCGCGCCCAAAAGAGGCACCCAAACTGGCGACCGTGGAGCTGTGACAGAGCCGGGCCTGATGCTCGACAAAAACCGTGCCGAACAGACGGCTCATTTTGCTCATCAGGTAGCATTCCTCGTTGTTGTTCTGCGCCCCGCCGAGGAAGGACAGCGCATCTGTCCGGTTGACCGGGAACTCCTGCTCGCCGTCTTTTTCAGTGGCGATCCAGTGCTTGTCCCGCGTCTCTTTGATTTTCGCCGCCACCTTGCTGATGGCTTCATCCCAGCTGATTTCCTGCCATTTGTCCGAGCCAGGAGCGCGGTACAGCGGAGTTTTGATCCGCTGATCGGAGTTGGGAATGGCGGCCATCGCCGAACCCTTGCTGCACAGTGCGCCCTCGTTGATGATATGATCGGGGTTGCCTTCCAAGTTGATCAGCTTGCCATCCTTGACATGGCAGAGCATTCCGCAGCCGCAGGAGCAAAAGGTGCAGATCGAGGTGAATTCGCTGGCGTTTTTTGTTCGTGATTCTTTCAACGCGGCGGCGTGGATGGGCTTGGTGTTGAAGCCAAGCTCGGCCAAGGCTAATCCTGCGCCAAGACCTCCTCCTGCCTTGAGCAGAGAGCGGCGACTCAATTTCATGCTGCGCACCTCGTGTGATTATTTTTTATATATGAATTTGCAAACATTACAATACGGCACGGCGGCCCAAACCCTGTGTGCTAAACCACAACGTGGTAACTATTGCCGAGCAATATATATTCACGCCGCATGTTATGTCAACTAAAAAGATAAGAACGATTATTTTTACTTATATATCAAACGGTAATCTCGTCGAGGCCAGCAAGAACAGCAGATGGTGCCGCAATAACGATGGTGGGGAGTCAAACAGCACTCCGTCGCAGTCAAAGACGGCAAGTTTGAGTATGATCAGCGGGAAAGGAGATCAATTGAAAGGTGAGGGCAATGGTGGCGGCTTTTATTTGCGGGACTCGCGCTGTCTCTGCTTCGCCCAAGCCAAGATTCGTGCAAACAGCTCATTCAGGTTGAAGCCTATGCCGATGATGTTCGGCTTCAGCTCAAACAGGCTGGCAGCTACTTCCGTCCCAGATTCCTTCTCATCAAGATGCGCACTGACCTTTCGCATCAGTTCGGTCAGCTCATCTTTACTCTTCGGCTGCACCAAGCCCAGCAGCTTGCGCACACTGTATCGCGTTTTTGAGCCGTCGGGAATAAAGATGTCCGAACCAGCCTCGGACAGATTGAGCAGGGTCTCGTAGTCCGCGCTGACCTGCGGGGCATCCGGCATGGGCACGCGCTCGCTGACGGTCAGCTTCTCAAAGCTGCTGTTGATGTCGGCCAGCGTGTAGCGGAGATAGTGCAGATACTCCCGGCGGCGTTCACCCTGCGCCCAGATGTTGATCCGCCGCGCCTCAACATCCGCCTTGACCAACGCCTGCGCCCCGCTGCATTTGTCCTCCAGCAGCACGCCGGTGCGCCAGCAGGTTTCCGCCTTGATGTCTTTATGCACCTTGACCATGAAGCGAGGAAAGACGGACGGCGGCAGAAAGTCAGGATAATGCAGGGCGAAACGGAGTGCGCCGCCCTGCTCGAAGTTAAGCTGCGGCTCCTGCACTGGCAGAAGCTGCGGGATGAGCACCGCCTCCTTGCCGACCGGGTAGCACAGCTCGAACTTCTCCATCAGGCGGAGGATGTATGGATGCGTGCCGGGCGGGAAGCAGTGCTTTCCTTGGCAGCAGTCCGGCAGAATTGCACCCATGTCGTTCAAATGCAGACAGCCCTGCTTGTCCGCCATGCTCTCGGCAGTGATGATCTTATACACTGCCTCTGTGACCCAGACCGGATCCAGCACGTGCATGGCATCGAGGAGGAATTCCCGAAAATGCACGGCCACGCCGAGATCATGAAGGAAGTCAACCAGCGTCTCGCGGCTTTGCTCCTCGGTGATGCCCGCCTCTTGGCAGAAGCCGCCGTATTCCGCCGCGCTGATGTAGGGCCTGTCCATTTCCTCCAACCTGCGCTTGACCGCAAACCAGCTGCCGGGCCAAACCGTGCCGATCATTTCCACCTTGTTCAGCTCCTCCAGCAGCGCCGCTCTGAACTCGGCCACGCCCTTGCCGGTCTTGCAGGAGATGCGGAAGAAGTCGCGGATGCCGGGGTATTTCTCCAGCAGAAAAGGCCGGTTGAGATCAAACGAGGGGTTGCTGTCCATTTTGTTGAGCACCACCAGCACGGGCGAGTCGCCGCCAAAGGCTTCAACGTGCCGCAGCCAGTATTCCGTCCGCTCGTCCTTGCGGCCATCAAGCACCAGCACATACAGGCTGCGCTTGGAGAGGAAGAACTGGTGCGTGGCGTGCTGTATCTCCTGGCCGCCAAAGTCCCAGAGATTGATAGTGATTTTCCGCCCGCTGACCTCCTGTTTCCAGCCCCGGATGCTGATGCCATGCGTGGTGTCTTCGTCCTTGTCAAAGGGCTGGCCGAAGAGCTGCTTGACCAGCGAGGTCTTGCCTGCGGCCCCGTCACCGATGAGGAGGACTTTTACTTCGTTGAGAGGCCGCTTGCTCTTTTCCAGCTCGGCGAAATATTCACGTATAGCATCAATGCCCTTCTCGGCTATCTCTAACGGCGGGGAAATGAGAGGGTTGCCGTCAAGGCGAAGTTCTTTCAGCTTGGTGAGCTGGCAGATTTCCGGTGGCAGGGCGGTGAGCTGGTTGCGGCCGAGGTCAAGCTCCGTCAGGTTCGTGAGCTGGAACAACTCTGGCGGCAGGGCAGTGAGTTTATTCTCCCAGAGGATAAGTTTTTGTAGATTCCTGAGCTGGCAGATTTCTGGCGGCAGGGCAGTGAGCTGGTTGCGGCCGAGGTCAAGCTCCGTCAGGTTCGTAAGCTGGAACAACTCTGGCGGCAGGGCAGTGAGCTGGTTGCTCCTGAGGTCAAGCTCCGTCAGGTTCGTGAGCTGGAACAACTCTGGCGGCAGGGCGGTGAGCTGGTTGCGGCTGAGGTCAAGCTCCGTCGCCCTGCTCGCCTTAGCCTCCGCTATCTTCTTCAGCAGTTCTTGCTTTGTCATTGCCTGCGCACCTGCGTTGTTTGTGGTGTAAGGGCGGTTCGCGAACCGCCCTTACGGTTGGCCATTGCATTGTTCATGAGCAGCCCGACTTACCTCCTGTTACAAGCAGATGGCCTTCAAATTCTCCAGCAGCCGCACATGAATATTGTCAAAGCCGCCATTGGAAAGGATGGCGATGACATCGCCTGATTTCGCCTGCGCCAGCAGAAAAGCAAGAATGGCATCGGTGTCGGGGAAATATTCCGCCGGAATGTCTTGCGCATTCAGGGCCGCCGCAAGCTGCCGAGAAGAGAAGCTGTCGCCCGGCGCGGCGTGGTCAAGCGGCATGATCTCGCGCACAACCACCATCTCCGCGCCAGCGAAGGCGGTTTCGTAGTCCTGTTGAAATACCGCCCGGCGGCTGGTGTTGGTGCGCGGCTCAAACACCACCAGCAGGCGGCGTTCCGGCCAGGCCAGCCGCAATGCGCTGATGGTTTCGCGCACTGCTGTGGGATGATGAGCAAAATCATCCACCACTGTGATGCCGTTGACCTCGCCGCGCACCTGCTGCCGCCGCTTCACGCCCTCGAACGAAGCCAGCCCGTGCCGGATTTCCTCCACGCTCAGGCCGACATGTTCCAGCAGGGCGATCACGGCCAAGGCGTTGAGGGCGTTGTGCTTGCCGGGCATGGGCAGCGCGAATTCACCGAACAATTTGCCGTCCTTGTGCGCAGCAAAAATTGAGCCAAGCCCCTTGGCAGCAAAATCTGCCAGCCGCCAGCGGCAGTTTGCGCCTGTGCCATAGCCAATGATTTGGCCGGAACAGAGCGCGGCAGTCTCCGCGACAATCGGATCATCCATGCAGGCCACCAATGCGCCTTCCTTTGGAATCAGGCGGACAAACTGACTGAACGATGCCCGGATTTGGTCGAGATCGGCGAATATGTCAGCGTGATCAAACTCTATTGAAGTAACGATGGCGTAATGCGGGCGGTAGTGCAGAAACTTCGAGACTTTGTTGAAAAAGGCGGTGTCGTATTCGTCGCCTTCTATAACAAAGTGCTCGCCATTGCCGATGCGGTAGTTGCTGCCGAATGCCTCAACAATTCCGCCGATAAAAAAGCCCGGCGAGCGGTCGGCGCGATGCAACGCGGTGGCTAATAGCGAGGACGTGGTTGTTTTTCCGTGCGTTCCGGCCACCACCATCGGCCTGATGCCGCTGCGGAGAAAAAAATGCCCCAGAGCCTGCGGCATAGAGAGGTAGGGAATGCGCAGCTCGGCGAGCCGCTGCGCCTCTGGGTAAATAGCCCGGATGACGTTGCCGACGATAACCAAGTCCGGGCGCGGCTCCAAATTTTCCGGCCTGTAGCCCTGCATGACCGCGATGCCCGCTTGCGCGAGAAAATCTGACATCGGCGGATAAACGTTCTGATCCGAGCCGCTGACGATGTAACCGTTTTCCTTGAGCATCCCGGCCATCGCCGCCATCGCCGTGCCGCAGATGCCCATCAGATGGATGTGCCGGATCTGCTCCGGCGCACGGTTGAGCTGCGGATCAAGCTGCGCTGCCGTCGTCATTTGTTCAACTCCTCCGCCGATTGTTTGACGGTGTTGAAGACCAGCCTGTAGTGCTCCTCGAAGTTTGCCGGAGTCACTTTGCCGATTTCGATGAATTTAACCATGATCTCTTTGACCGTTTTCAGCACCGCCTCGTCAGTCACGGGCCGGACAAATTTCTGCTCAGACATGTTCTCTCGCCGGATAGAAAAGAAAAAACCACCGCCGCCCGGAAGAAGGCCAGTTCAGTTCGGGCGGCGGCTGTCTCACGCAGGAAAAACCCTTGAAGGCACTTCCTCGGAGAATCTTATGATTTTGTTACAGCGTCTCGGCCAATGCCGTGATGTGGCTGCTTTCTCCCAGCACGATCAGAATATCACCTGCCATAATCTTGGTTTCTGAGCCAGGATTGAAGATCATGGGCAGCTCTGCTCGTTTAATCGCCACGACAATGATGCCATATTTTTTTCTGACCCCAGTTTCGATCAGTGTTTTGCCGACGCAGTGCGCCTGCGCTCCCACCAGCAGTTCTTCCATGCGCAGCCCCAAGTCGCCAGCCTGCATGGCTAAATCAACAAAATCCACCACTGTAGGCCGAACGATGAGCTGGGCCATGCGGCGTGCGCCAATGGAATAGGGTGAAATCACCCGGCTGGCTCCTGCCCGTTCGAGCTTTTTGGCCGCGCCGGGCAGGCCGCTGGAGCGGGCAAGGATGAACAGATTCGGATTGAGGCCGCGTGCGGTCAGGGTGATATAGACATTTCTTTCATCGGATGAGACTGCTGTGACCAATCCTTTTGCCTGCTTGATGCCAGCAGCAAGCAGGATGTCATCATCGGAGGCATCGCCTTTCAGTTCGGCGTAACTAAGGCGGTCAAGTTGCTCGATCACTGCCTCGTCGCTTTCAATCACGACAAAAGGCCGGTTATTTTCTTTGAGCAGCGAGCAAATTTCTTGGCCGATTCTGCCGAAACCGCAGACGATATAATGATTATGCAGTTTTGTTATTTTTTTCTGCATTTTTCTTTTTGCCACAATGTGCCGCAGACCGCCTTCGACCATCGTCTCGGTGATCTGGCTGAACAGATACATCACATAGCCAACACCAGAGAAAATCAGCAGAATGGTGAAGAGGCGGCCTCCAATGGTGACTGGGGCGATGTCGCCGTAGCCGACGGTGGTGATAGTGATCGCGGTCAGATAGAGACCATCGAGAAAACTCATTCCCTCCAGCAGCTCGTAGCCAAGCGGTCCGATGACGAGAAGCAGGAGCAACGGCGCGATGGGAAAAAGATATTTGCGAATTTTCTCCACAAACCATCTGACCAGCCGCCGCATCGCTGGCTGCTACCACTCCAACCGCAGGGTGTTCTCCAGCGCGTCCACTTTGGCGATGCGGACGTTGACCTCGTCGCCCGGCTCGGCCCGCAAGGAAGGATGCGGCGGCAGCTCAATATCAAAAAGGCAGTCTAAAAGCAGGGCGTTGATGCGCTGCGGCCCGTTGCTGACCACCAGCGCGGGCAGGCTTTTGCCGATCTGATCCTCCAGCCAGCGCAGGATCCAGTAGCGGTGCCGCTGCTGGCGCACCTTGTTGGCGCGGGAGAGCTTGTCCTGAATGATCCCGGCGAATTTCCGGCATTCATCGAGCGGGAAGAGAATGCCTTTGCCGCTGATCAGGCTGGAGATTTGCAGCTGCACCACCGTGTCTAAAACCCGGCGGATGGGCGAGGTGACCGTAGTGTAGCAGTTGAGGCCAAGGCCGGAATGCGGCTTCGGATTGGCGGTCAGCTCGCCGCGAGCAAGGAAACGCCGCTGGCAGGCGATGTCGGCCAAGCTGTTCTGCACACCGGAGATCAGCCGTTTTTTGGGCGGCGGCTGGGAGCGGAACAGGCCCGGCGCCTCATGAGCGGCGAGATAGTCAGCGGCGATGCCGTTGGCGAGTATCATGCACTCGGAAACAATGCTGCGGGCGGGCGTGTCCGACGGCGTGAGGCCGACCATCACTTTGCCTTCTTCCAGATAAATATTCACATCCGGCAGCGAGAGCAGCAGCGCGCCGCGCTCGGCCCGCCGCTGCCGCAGCTGGAGCTGGAGGCGGTTGAGCAGGCGCAGGGCTTTGTCCTCCTCCACCATTCGGTCGGCTTCGCTGTAGGTGAGCTGGCGTTTGACCTGAATGACGCTGAGAACGATTTTGCTGCTGAGAATTTCCCCGTCCGGCGACATTTTCACCAAGAAGCTGACTGCTGGCCGCACGCGGTCTTTAATCAGGCTGAACACGCCCTGCGACAGCTCTTTGGGCATCATCGGCACCTGATTTTCCGGGAAATAGAGCGAGGTCGCCCGCTCCAAGCTCTCGGCGAAAAGCGGGTCTTTCGGGCTGATAAAATAGGCCACGTCCGAGACATGCACGCCGACGAGCAGGCTGCCGTCCTCCTGCGGCTCGACATGCAGCGCGTCGTCGTAGTCGCGGGTGGAGGAGCCGTCAATGGTGAAAATGTCCAGCTCGCGGAAATCTTTGCGCTTTGGATCAGCCAGCAGTTCCTCCGCGCTCGGCTCGGCAATGGCGGCGGCCCGCTCCAGCAGCTCCGGGGCGAAATCCACCGGCTGCCCGGCTTGGAGCAGGGCAATATTTTCATCCTTCTGCCAGATTCCGGCTTGCACCAGCAGGCGGAAAGGATCGTCAGGCCGGTGCAGCCCGGCGTTTTTCAAAAGCTGGCGGATTAAATCAAGGTCGCAGTCCGCCGCTTCGCTGCCGAAAAGGGCATAATCCGCCAGCCAGCCAAGAATTTTGCCGCGCTCCGGCCATTCCTCTGCGCTGATCTGCCTGCCTTCCATGATTGCGGCCAAATTGGCGGCCCCGGTTTTGAGCAAATCCTCCTTCTCCTGCTCGCGCTGCCGCTGAAGGCGGAGCTGCTCGACCTGCTCCGGGCTGTGGACGCTGACCAGGTCGTTTTTATATTTGAAGAAAAGCCGGTCTTCAAACACCGCCCGCAGAAAGGCGGCGGACTGGTCGTCGTTCAAGCTGCCGCCGAAGAAGAGGCCCGCGAGAAAATCCGGCGGAAAGGCGTTCTGCTCCTCCGCGCTGGCCAATTCCCAGATTTCTTCCAGCGGAATCGAGCCAGTGAGGACGGCGCGGTTCTCGGCCATGCTTTTCAGCACAGCCATACGGTCCTCGCGGCTGCCGTCCACATGATGCCGGGCTTTGGACACGGTCAGCACCCGCGAGGCAGGCAGGACGATTTCCTTGCCGTTCTGGTTGAAAAGCCGCAGTCTGCCGTTGCTGTCTTGCAGAACAAGGGCGCAGAGGAAACGGCCTCCGTCTATATATTCAACGATGCTTCCCGGAGAAGTCATGACAAGGTGCGAGCAGAAGTTGGCGAGCAGGCGCTCAGGGCAATAAGAGGGAAATATACCGGCAGCCCGGCAAAAAGACAAAACGTTTGTGCAGGGCGCGAGAAGGCGAACTGCGGAATCCGCAAAAAACAGCCAGAGATGGCGGGATGCGGCGGACTCGGTCAGCAATTCGCATCTGGCAGACCTGTCCGCGCTTCAGGCGCAGATGAGGAACAGCGGCCTGTTCCCGGAAATGCTGCTGCAAGCGGCTGGAACTGCCGCATCCCAGGAAGAGATTGGGAATGCAATGGGCGATGCGGCGGCGTTCTACGGCACTGACATCGGCAATGCCGCCGCAAAGAAAATGGCCATGCTGGAAATCTTGGCCTTGGTTGTTCTCGGCGTGCTGGTCGGCGCGATTGTCATCAGCATGTACCTGCCGATTTTCTCGCTGGCCAAAAATATATAACGTTGAGGATGCGCCATGAACAAGACAGCACGATTCAGCAAGTTTCTTGCCAAAAAAAGCGGCGATCAGGGTTTCACGCTGATTGAACTGATGATTGTCATAGCCATCATGGGAATTCTCTCCACCATCGCCATCCCTTCCTATCAAGACCGGGTGATCAGGGCGCAGATGGAAGAGGCGTTCAATATGGCGGAGTTTGCCAAGAAGGGTGTTGAGGAGTATTACAAGACCACGCAGAAGCTGCCGGCAAGCAACACTGAAGCAGGTTTGCCGCCAAAGGAGAAGATTGTCGGCAATTATGTCGCAGGACTTGAGATCGCCCAAGGCGGCGTGATCAATATCAGCTTAGGCAATCGGGGGAACAAGAACATCAATGGCAAGACAGTCAGTCTTCGGCCTGCTGTTGTCGCCGATGCTCCTGCCGTGCCTATTGCATGGGTCAGCGGCTATGCTTCAGTACCCAAAGGCATGACCGTGCAGGGCGAGAATAAAACTGATGTCATGCTTCGGCATCTGCCGATGCACTGCCGCTATTAGTTAGCGGCAGATGCGATGGCGGGTTAACCCGGTAATATCTACGTTGAAAAGCAGAACCCTCATTATAAGAGCAAGAAACGCAGCTTATTCCACCGTCACGCTCTTGGCCAGATTGCGCGGCTGATCCACGTCGCAGCCACGGCGGCAGGCGATTTCATAGGCCAAAAGCTGGGCCGGGATGGTGTAGAGCAGCGGATTCAGCTCCTCATGCACTTTGGGCAGATACAGAACATCGTCAGTCAGAGCGGCAAGATGCGTGTCGTCTTCGCTGCCGATCAATCTTTTCACCTTTATTTTCTCGTTATTGCGGATTGTTGTCATTCTTTTTGTCGTTCTAGCCAAGAAGTCTTCCGGTAGGTATGATTCTTGAACGAACCGCATTGATTTCATCTTTAACATACTGTAGTTGCCTAGGTAAACTAGAACTCATATAACTTTTCCTACACGCTCCGTACAAACGTGCAACTGCGCCAGCTGCTATCTGCGCACAGTCTATCTCCTCTGCTGTTAAGTTGCGCCCATTTTTCATTTGTTTGTTTATTCTTTTCAAGAATAAGGCCAGATAGGCTGCCTGCATAGTTGCAAGCGTGATATTGCGCTGGTAATGACTTATATATTGAATTGACTTGCGTTCAGATGAAGATCGATGTTGGTGAAAATATTCAGGCAACCAAATAGAACGGCCACTACGGTAGGCATAGAGCACATCGTATTTTTGATTCCCTTTTGTAGGCAGCAAAGCATCTTCTATCTTAGAAATTTTAGCAGTCTTCCATCTTTTATTGAATGTAGAGATGGCATGTAAAAACTCATGTAAGTTTTTGTCCATATTTTGCTTTTCAGTCAATTTGGCATTATCCGCATCCACTATGGCGGTGATTGTATATGGGTCTAAATGTTCATATAGTTCACCTCGATTTTTACCCGATAAATAATTTAATATTTCTAAGCTAATATCATTTAAATTAGATCGAGTGATTCTTTTTGACCATTGATAGTACCCATATCTTAATTTTATTAAGAAATCAGCAACTTCCTCAAGGAGGAGGCCATCATTTGCTTGCCAACGCAGAGTGATTATGCAAGCCACGCCATGAGGATAAGCAAATCCCTCACCATAGACAAATAGCTTTCCATTTATCTCGTCATTATTCATGGAGATGATTTTCCCTATATCCTTCGCCCTCAGCGGCACTAAACAGTGAGCAGCTTTCGTGGAATTGACTGCACAATTCTTTTTACCATCAAGATATTTTTCCCAGAAACTAACCCTATTTTTTTCTGACCACGGGGCAGACCATTCACCGCTACTGCTATCTGTATTGTCAAATTCATGCTGGTAGGTAACGTTTTTTTCAAGCATCCCGCCTTGCCTGAATAAGGAAACCCAAATTAACGAACAACGAAATTCTTTTACCTTCACCTTCATTTTTATTGCCTCCTTCGAAGGGAAATGTTATGCTGGATTTTATCCACCTAAGACCTCTGTAGAGGCGCACCCTAAAGGGTGTAAAGACACTTGAGCACCTAAGGGGTGCTCTTTTTTTTCATACCGACAACAGATGTTAATCGTAATTCTGAACGATGGGCTTCAGAAAGGTCGGTAAATGCTTCACGTTTGAGCTATCCGTACAAATTGGTGTTCCGCGTTGATACCAATTTACTGCAATTTTTTTATCCTTAATAGCCTGTTTGACTGCTTTAAGCAACCTACCTGCGTTATCATTATTATTATTCAAATAATCTCTGAAAGTAGCATCGCTTTCTGTAGATAACCATTTATACTCGATCATTGGCGCAATCCATATTTGGTCACCTTTTTCTCGATAAATAAAATATTGGGCAGAATCATTATCCAGCTTCACTTGTGCCATTGAAGCGCATGAGCACCTTGCTTTACATAAAGCCTGTAGAGGCGTATCTTCTTTCTGCGGCTCAAAATAACGGCACATAATGATAGGTTGAACGGTTACGATAATAACAATTATGGCAAGCAGTAACGCACCTAACCATAGGTAATCTGGAGCTATTAACTTTAGCGAGCCAACAACTGCTACTATTAAGCCAATCAGGGGTTCAATAAATTTCAGCGTTGAAACCGCTGGAATATTTTCAAGTATATTTGTCATTTCAGGTAGTAACGATTCTTTGAGCGTTTTTTTATCCGCATAGATTATAAGCACAAAACATCTTGTATATCCTTACCCAACAATAAAAGTCAACACATTTTTCTTAATGCCGCTGTGTTTTCGCCAGCATCACAGCGGCATGTTCTCTCACTCCACCGTCACACTCTTCGCCAGATTGCGCGGCTGATCAACATCGCAGCCCCGGCGGCAGGCGATTTCATAAGCCAAGAGCTGGGCCGGGATGGTGTAGAGCAGCGGGTTCAGCTCCTCATGCACCTTGGGAAGATAGAGCACATCCGCAGTCAGGGCGGCAAGGTGCGTGTCTCCTTCGCTGCCGATCAGCAGCAGGCGGCCTTGCCGCGCCCTGATCTCCTCGACATTGGAAATGGTTTTGTGATAGACCGCGTCCTGCGGCACAATGGCCAGCACCGGCATGTCCTTGTCAATCAAGGCAATCGGGCCGTGCTTCAGCTCGCCCGCAGCGTAGCCTTCGGCGTGGATGTAGGAAATTTCCTTCAGTTTGAGCGCGCCTTCCAAGGCAATGGGGAAATTCAGGCCGCGCCCGACAAAGAGAAAGTCCCGCGCATCGTAATACCGCTCCAGCAGTGCCTGAATCTGCTGCTGCACCGCAGGCAGCACCGCGTTGATCACCGGCGGCAGGCTGATCAGCGCGGCTCCCAGCTCCTTGATTTCCTCCGGCGAGGCCGTGCCGCGCACCTTGGCTAAATGCAGCGTGAGCAGGAACAGGGCTGAAAGCTGACAGGTGAAGGCCTTGGTTGAGGCCACGCCGATTTCCGGCCCGGCATGGGTGTAGATGATGCCGTCCGCCTCGCGGGTCATGGTCGAGCCGACCACGTTGCAGATGGTCAGCACCTTGGAGCCGAGCGAAGCGGCGCGGCGCGTTCCGGCCAAAGTGTCAGCGGTTTCGCCGGACTGAGAAATGGCCACAGTCAGGACTCGCTCGTTGAGCAGCAGGCGGCGGTAGCGAAATTCTGAAGCGATATCCACATCAACCGAAACACCCGCCCATTTTTCCAGCCAGTATTTGGCTACTAAGGCCGCGTGCCAGGACGTGCCGCAGGCAACCAAGGCGATGCGCTCAATCTTGCGCAGATCGTCATCGCTGAGGCCGATTTCCGGCAGATTGAGGCTGCCGCTTTCCGGGTCTATTCTGCCGCTGATGGTATTCAGTATTGCCTGCGGTTGCTCGAATATCTCCTTGAGCATGAAATGCCGGTAGCCGCCTTTCTCAGCCATTGCCGCATTCCAGTCAATGGTGCGGATTTCTTTTTCAATCCGCTCACCGCTCTCAATGCTGATGATGGAATACGCGCCCTTGTCCAAGATAGCCAGCTCGTGGTCATCCAAAAAAATCACTTTGCGGGTGTAGGGCAGCAGGGCAGGGATGTCGGAAGCAATATGACAGGCATCGTCGCTCAGGCCCATGACCAGCGGGCTTTGGTTGCGGGCGGCCACCAAACGGCCTGGCTCTTTAGCCCAAATCACGCCAAGCGCGTATGAGCCTTCCACCCGCGCCAAGGCCTTGCGCACCGCCGCGACCAAGTCGTTCTCCAGATATTTCTCAATCAGATGGGCGAGCACCTCGGTGTCGGTCTGCGAGGAGAAAACGTGTCCCTCTGCCAGCAGCTCCTGCTTGAGACTGCCGTAGTTTTCGATAATGCCGTTGTGCACCACAACCAGCTCGCCGGTGCAGTCGGTGTGCGGATGGGCGTTGATTTCGGTCGGCGCGCCGTGCGTGGCCCAGCGGGTGTGGCCAAGGCCGGTGTGCGTGTCCGCGCCGATCTGCTCTTCCACCGCTTTTTCCAAGTTGATCAGCTTGCCTGCCGCCCGGAAGCGCACCAGCCTGCCGTCCTGCTGGCAAACCAATCCGGCAGAATCATAGCCCCGGTATTCCAAACGGCGCAAACCTTCGAGCAGCACCGGAATCACCTTCCTGCTGCCAGTGTAGCCGACTATTCCGCACATGATGAACTCCTCGTTAATCGCATAGTTGCCGCGCCGCAGCGGACGCGAAAGATGACAGGCCGCTTCAGCCGGGACTTTTCCGGCAGATGCGGGCATAGTAGCATATATCCCTTGTGAAAAACACTGCAAAGTGGTTATGATTCTGCAAGGAGGGAGGAGAAGAATGCCGCAGCATCGGCGGCGAAACCTTTCTGTGTATCCAATTTGATTTAACGGAATAAAACGATACGTTATCAGCCAATGAATTAAATCATGACCAATATCAAAGGAAAACTGCTCATCTTTATCGTCGCATATCATGCAGAAAGAACAATTGAGCAGGTCGTCAGCCGCATTCCTCTTGCATTAGCGCAAGACTATGACGTTGAGGTGCTGATTATTGATGATTCTTCAGGGGACGAGACCTTTCTGCGTGGCGAGTTGATGCGGCGCGGGCAAAAAATCCCCTTCAAAATGACGGTGCTGTTCAATCCGGTCAATCAAGGCTACGGCGGCAATCAAAAAATTGGCTATCATTATGCGGTGGAAAATGGCTTTGACTGGGTTGCGCTGGTGCATGGTGACGGCCAATATGCGCCAGAGTGCCTGCCGCAGCTTGTTGATGTGCTGGCCAACGGCCAAGCGGAAGCGGTGTTCGGTTCGCGGATGCTGGCAAAAGGCGGTGCGCTCAAAGGTGGAATGCCGCTGTACAAATATATCGGCAATAAAATACTAACCACCTATCAGAACACCCTGCTGGGAACGAACCTCAGCGAATTTCACAGCGGCTACCGACTCTATGCGGTGAAAGCATTGGCGGCAGTTCCCTTTGAACTGAATTCCAATGATTTTCATTTTGACACCGAAATCATTATCCAGTTCGTCAATGCGGAGTTCCGCATCAAAGAATTGCCAATACCAACCTTCTACGGCGATGAAGTCTGTCGTGTCAATGGAATGGCCTATGCGTGGAATGTCTCAATGACCACCTTGCAGGCCAGATTACAGCGGTATTATATCTTTTATGATAGAAAATTTGACTGTTCGGCCCGCAAGCGGAGAGAGAAAAGCAGATATGACATCCGTTTTGTTGACCAACAGCTTGCAAACCAAGTGCGCAACGGTTCCACCGTGCTGATTATCGGTGCTGCGAGAGAGCCGCTGCTCCGGGATATGGAGAAGAAAGAATGCCGGATCATCAGCTATAAAGACGAGGACTGCCTTGTTGAGAGTCAAATTCTGGCCGGGGCTGATTATATCGTGCTGACCGACACCAAATTTCTTGGTCACTATCCTGAACAGTTGCTTGCTAAACTGCGGAATTTCAGCATTGAAGCACCTGACATCACCCTGCTGCTGCCAGTCGGCAATGTTGCCTTCGCTTGGATTCGCTTGATGCTCCTTTGCGGCAGATTCGGCTATGCCCGGCGCGGCATCCTCAATACGTGGCATCAGCGGCTCTTTACCAAGCATTCCTTGCAACAGCTTTTTCTTCAGAATGGCTTCACGGTATTGCAACTGACTGGGGTGCCAGTTCCGTATGAGCTGATTTGCTCCAGCGCAAAAACTGCCAGCGTGTTCCGTGCCGTACATCTGGTGCTGATTGCGCTCTGGAAAAATTTGTTCAGTTATCAATTTGTGGTGATGGCTAAACCTCAGCCGACGCTGCAGCATCTTCTGAAACGAGCAAAACAAGCCGCAGCGGAAAAACAAGCCGCGCATGACAGCTCGTTCAATTCAAACAGCACACGCTCATGAACAGCGGATTTTTTTCTTTCTGCAAGCAACGAAGAGCCTTCTTTGAGCTTGCCGCCTTTTCTGTGCTTTTAGCTTTGGCAATTCTCTTGGCCGTCAAGCCGTGGCGAGGGTATTTTTTCGACGGGCTACCAGCAAATCACTGGGATCCGCAGCTCATGGACACATGGATGGCGTGGAATGCCCACAATATCCTGCGTGGTCGTTTTCTTCTGCCGGATTACCACATCAATTTTTTCTATCCGCACTCGTATGTGCTGGCATTCAGCGAGCTGCTCTGGCCGCAGTCGTTTGTCTATGCTGCGGCGTATACTATAACAGGCAATCATTTTTTCTGCTTCAACACCTGCATGCTCTTTTTTTGGACGCTGTCTGGTGTGCTGCTGTATATCCTGCTCCGCTCGCTTGAAATATCACGAACTGTCAGCGCGCTGGGTGGTTTCATCTACTGCCTCATGCCGTTCAGGATGCCGTATTATCTTGAATTCAACATGCAGTTAGTGTTCATCTTTCCGCTGCTGCTCTTGGCATCGCTGCGCTGGCTTAAAAAAACGTCGTGGCAGAACAGCCTCTGGTTCTGTTGCTGCTATTTTCTTGCCGCCACATCCTGCATCTATTACACGCTCATGGCCAGCATAATGCTGGCTTTTGTCTTTCTTGTTTTTTTTGCGAACAACAAGGATTTGCTTAAAAAGAAAGAGACGTATTTTTCTTTCCTGCTGCTCCTTGCTGGCTGCGTGGCTGTCACGGCTGTTTACCTGCACCCCTATGCGCTGCTGCGCTTTAAAGGCGGCTATCAACGCTCGATGTCTGATTATCTGCAATACTTTTCCCAGCCAATGCAGTATGCAGATACACGCTGGTCCGTGTTTCTCAAATGGCTGAAACTGCCACTGCCGAGCTTTGCCGAAACCCATCTTTTTCCCGGTGCTGTGCTCTGTCTGCTGACACTTGTCTTCCTTATCCATGACAGTGTGCAGTTTTGCAGAAATTATAAGGCGGCGCCGAAAATCGGCAGATGGATCGCCGCTGCCAAGACCGTGCTCTGGCTGTTCTTTTGGGCGGTCATCCTGATCAATACCTTCTGGGAGAAAGAGCAGTGGCTCGTGCCCGTTGAGCCGTACCTTTATCATGTCGCTTTTGCACTGATTGGCCTGCACGTTGCCGGGCTGTTCTTTCTGGCTGAAAAAGAACGCAGTTCGGCCAAACTGCTGGCAGCCCTTTCCGCCGCCGCCGTGCTCTGCTTTTTCATCAGCTGCGGGCCGTTTATCAGCACTGGCCCGGATGAACATGTCCTCCAGCTGGCACGCGGTGTTTTTGCTGATTTGCTGCAATGGAATCCGCTGTTTGGAGCTGTCCGGGTGCTGACACGCTTTTCGATAGTCATTCTGACCTATCTGGTTATTGCTGGCTGTTATACGTTCAATCACCTTGCTCTTCGGCAGCGGAAGATTCTTTGGCTGGTGCCGCTATTGCTTTTCCTATTGGGTTATGAGGCGAGAAATATGGAGTCCTATAAATTCACGCGGGACTTTCCTAATCCGGCTAAGTCCCATGTTCTTCACACAGCCTACAGTCTGCCGGGAAAAAATGTGTTTCTTCAGCTTCCCGTAGGAATGCGCACCGTTGACTCCAATGTGGTCATGACCACTATCGGCAATTTTTCGCTGATCATTGACGGCTTATCAGGCTTTATCCCAGATTTCTACGGCAGACTGTTTCGTTGGGAGGAGAGCCAATGGAACGTGGATAAGATGCTGGCTTGGGCACATGATGTCTGGCCAACACCATATCTGATTATTGACCGGCCAACTACTTTTTTTCTTGAAGCAGGATGGCATAAGCAATTCCCGTGGAAGGAGATTGAAAAATATGGCGAGCTGATTGAGGAGGATGATGTCTATTCGCTCTATCGTCCCAAGCAGGATGTTTCCAGCGCGGAACGGATTATCCGCTATGTCCGCACGGACTTGCTTCAAGCGAACCGCGTGCTGACCTTCAAGGCTCGTCATGCTGACACATTGCCCTGCTCCATTTCTGTGTCGCTCAATCAGCATCCGGTCTCGGCAAAAATTCCTTTAACGGGAACAGCGGAAACATGGCAGGAATATAAAATTCCTCTGCCGCCAGACGACATGGGCAATGTGAAGGGCGAAGAAGTGGAAATCCGGCTCTCCTCGGCAGGGCATTGGCAGGTTAAGGATGTTGATTTCAGGGCTGTTCCATAATGGACAAGCTGTTTCTCTTTATCGCCACCGGCGCAGGCAGCGGGCGGCTGCCCAAAGCACCCGGCACATGGGGTTCTCTGCTTGGCGTGCTCCTTTGGCTGCTGCTGCGCCGCCTTGATTTTTCCGCCTACGCGGCGGCAGTTGCTGTCCTGTTTGTGCTTGGCGTTGCTGCCGCAGGCGCGGCGGAAAAAATTCTTGATCAGGGCGACCCCGGCATGGTGGTGATTGACGAGATAGTCGGCCAGCTCATCGCCTTGGCGTTGGCCCCTAATCTGCTGACCGCCGGTGCCGGGTTTGTCCTGTTCCGCTTCTTTGACATCCTCAAGCCCTTTCCGGTCGGCTGGCTGGATCGGCGCATTCACGGCGGACTGGGCATCATGCTCGATGACGCAGCAGCGGGTCTGATGGCTTTTGCTGTGCTCCACGCTGTTCTGCGTTTGGCCGGAATTTTTTGACTGCGACTATGAAACCTGATTTTCTCAGCTATATCCAAGATCATGTAGTGCTGGGCGACGGTGCGCTCGGCTCCTATCTGTTTGAACAGGGCGTGGAGCGGGGCCGCAATCTTGACCTGCTCAACCTGCAAGCCCCGGAAATCGTGCTGGCCGCGCATGAGGAATACATCCGGGCAGGCAGTCAGCTCATTGAAACCAACACCTTCGGCGCGAACCGCTTCAAATTGCGCGAGGCCGGAGCAGGCGAGCAGGCGCGGGAAATCAGCCGTCTTGGCGCGGAGATTGCGGGCAAAGCGGCAGGGAAGCGGATTTATGTCGCTGGCTCAATCGGGCCGAGCGGGATCAGCTTTCCCGTGCATGAGGACAACATCAGCTCGGAGGAGATCAGCGCGAGTTTCCGCGAGCAGGCGGCAGGCTTGGCTGAAGGCGGGGCTGACCTTTTGCTTTTAGAGACATTTTCCAGCTTGGAAGAAATCCTTGTGGCGATTGCGGCGGCCCGCAGCGCGGCCCCGCAGCTGCCGGTGGTGGCGCAGATGGTCTTTCCGGCCAAAGGGCTGACTGTGCTGGGCGAGGATGCTCTGTTCTGCGGGCAACAGATGCGGGCTGCCGGAGCCGCTTTGGTCGGCACCAACTGCGGGCGAGGGACAGATGCCGCTGTGCAGGCCATTGCCCGCATGTCGCCGTTGGCAGGGGAGGGCGTGCCGCTCTCCGCCTTCCCCAACGCCGGAATGCCGGAGCTGCTCGGCGGGCGGATGATCTATCCGGCACAGCCGGGCTACATGGCGCTGCGGGCGAAGGAAATGCTCCGCAGCGGCGTGCATCTGATCGGCGGCTGCTGCGGCACCACACCTGCGCATATCCGCGAGTTCCGGGCCACGCTGCGAATCAAACCGGTGCGGGTCAGCCGCAGCAGCGTAGAAATCATACAGGAACTGGCTGAACCGACGGCGGCACCAGCAACGCGGGGCGGCTTTCTCGATTCCCTTCAACCAGGCCGTCTGCCGATCATCGTCGAGCTGGATCCGCCCGCCCATTTGGATGCGGAGCCGGTGCTGCGCGGGGCCGCCGAATTGGCTGAAGCTGGAGCGGATGCCATTTCGTTAGGAGAAAATCCGCTGGCCGTGCTGCGGGCGGGCAACCTGAGCATGGCCGCCCTGATCCGTCAGCGCACCGGCATTCAGACCATCCTCCATCAGACCGGCAGAGATATCAACGCGCTTGGCTTGCAGTCGCGGATGATGGACGCGCATCTGCTCGGCATTGAGGCGGTGCTGGCCATTTCCGGCGACTCCGCCGCAGGCAGCGACCAGCCGGGCGTGAGCGGGGTTTTTGATCTGCGCTCCTATGGGTTGCTCGCCATGCTGGAAGGCCTGAACCGAGGCTTGAGCATGGCCGGGCAGCCGCTCCGGCAGCGGACCAATTTTTCCATCGGCGCGGCCTACAGCTTCCGCCCGGATGACCCGGAAACGCAGCTCCGGCGTTTGGAAAAAAAAGCGGAGCTGGGGGCGCGGTTCGCCATGACCCAGCCGCTTTTTTCCGCTGAAACGGTGGAGCAGATGCTGGAGCATGTCCGGCATCTTGATCTGCTGATTTTTCCGGGCATTTTTCCGCTGATTTCTTTGCGCAATGCCGAGTTCCTGCATAATGAAGTACCGGGCATTTCAGTGCCGCAGGAACTGCGCCGCCGCCTTGCTCAGTTTGAGCAGGTTGCTGATCAGCGCAAGGCAGCCTTGGAATACACTGCTGAGATGATTGCGCAAATTGCCCCGCTGATTGACGGGCTGTACCTGATCAGTCCGCTCAATAAATGGGAAATCGCGCTGGACTTTGTCCGTCAGGCCCGGCAAGCTGGCTGGCAGGGAAACGGCAGGATCAACACATTCACCGCACACAATACCACAAGCATCTGAAAGGAGAAACGCTATGCCCTACGTGAGCATCCGGGTTGCCGGAACACTGACCAGAACGCAGAAGAAGAACATCGCCAGAGGCGTGACCGACGTGCTTGTCCGCGAGACCGGCAAGCCGGAGGATTCCATCCTTATCTTCATCGACGAGGAGCAGCGCGAGAACATCGCTTCCGGCGGCAGGCTGCTGGATGAGCCGAACTGAGATGAGGCGGCAGCAGGCGGAACAGCGGCTGGCGGCCTTGCGGACGGAGCTGCACGAACATGCGCACCGTTATTACGTGCTTGATGCGCCCATCATCAGCGACGCGGAATATGACCGTCTTTTCCGCGAGCTGCTGGATTTGGAGGCGCAGTTTCCGGAGCTGGTCACGTCGGACTCGCCCAGCCAGCGCGTGGGCGGCGAGCCGCTGCCCGCCTTTGCCGAGGCGGCGCACGCGTTGCCAATGCTCAGTTTGGACAACATCTTCGCTGCTGAGGAGCTGGCGGATTTTGAGGAACGCGTCCGGCGGCGGATGCAATCTTCGGTTCAGCTGACTTGGACAGCGGAGCCGAAGATTGACGGTCTGGCCGTGGAGCTGATCTACGAGAACGGTCTCTTCGTCGAGGGTTCAACACGCGGCAACGGCTTGGTCGGCGAGAACATCACTGCCAATCTGCGCACGGTGCGCAACATTCCCCTGCGCCTACATGGTGCGGAAGTGCCAGAACGGCTGGCCGTCCGGGGCGAGGTCTATCTGTCAAAAAAGGATTTTGCCGAATTGAACCGCCAGCGGGCCGAGCAGGGCGAGCCGCTCTTCGCCAATCCGCGCAATGCCGCCGCCGGTTCGCTGCGCCAGCTTGATCCAAAAATCACCGCCGCCAGACCGCTCAGTTTCTTCGTTTATGGGGTGGCCGATCCTGCCGCCCTGCCCTGTTCCAGCTTGACCGAGCTGTTTCCTCATCTGCGCTCGCTCGGCTTCCCGGTCAATCCGCTGATCAAATTCTGCCGCAGTCTGGCCGAGGCCGAGGAGCACTACCATCATCTTCAGCAAATCCGCCACGAGCTGGATTACGAAATCGACGGCATGGTGATCAAGGCCGCCAGCTTTGCCGCGCAGGAGGAGCTGGGCAGCACGGCCCGCGCCCCGCGCTGGGCTGTCGCATGGAAGTTCCCGGCGGAAGAGGCTGAAGCGGTGATGAGCGGAGTGGAATTTCAGCTTGGCCGGACAGGCGCGGTCACGCCGGTGGCGGTGCTGGAGCCGGTGCGCATCGGCGGAGTGGTCGTGCGGCGGGCCGCCCTGCACAATCAGGATGAAATCCGGCGCAAGGGCCTGATGATCGGCGACACGGTGTTGGTGCGGCGGGCAGGCGATGTCATCCCGGAAGTGCTCAGGCCGCTGACCGAGCGGCGCACAGGGCAGGAGCAGGCGATTGTTTTCCCAACGGAATGCCCGGCCTGCAATAATGCTCTGCATCGGCCTGAAGGCGAAGCCGTGACCCGCTGCCGCAATCCGCACTGCCCGGCGCAGCGGCTTCAGCGCATCATCTGGTTTGCCGGGAAATCAGGACTGGATATTGAAGGCTTAGGGCCGAAGAACGTGGAGAAGCTGGCCGAGGCCGGGCTGATTGCGGACATCCCTGACATTTTCCGTTTGGACAAGGAACGGCTGGCTGCCCTCGATGGCTGGGGCGAAAAATCTGCTGAGAAGCTGCTGGCTGCGGTTGAGCAGGCCAAGCAGACCACACTGGCCAAGCTCCTTGCCGCGCTGGGGATTCGTCACGTCGGCGAGACCACGGCGGAGCTGCTGGCGGCGCGGTTCGTTGATATAAACAAGCTGATGCAGGCGGGCGAAGAGCAGCTTTTGGCTGTGGACGGCATCGGCGGGCAGACAGCGGCGGCTCTGCGGGAATACTTCGCCGACCCTGCTAACCGCGAGCTGATCGCCCGCCTGCTGGAACTGGGCTTGACAGTGCAGGCGGCGGAGAAAACGGCAAGCGGCGGCCCGCTTGCAGGCATGGTCTTTCTCTTCACCGGCACCCTCGCCAGCATGAGCCGCGCTGAGGCGGAAGAGCGTGTGCGGCAGCTTGGCGGTGCCACAGCCAGCAGCATCAGCAAAAAAGTGACGCATCTGGTCGCCGGAGAAAAGGCGGGCAGCAAGCTGAAGAAAGCTGCGGAGCTGGGGATTGCGGCACTGAATGAATTGGAATTTCTTCGGCTGCTTGAAACAGCCGCACCAGACAAAAAATAAACAGGAGAAAACCATGAAGGTGCTTGGCTATGCAGCGCATTCTGCACAGGATTCTTTATCCCCGCATCGTTTTGAACGTCGCGAGCCGCGCCCGGATGATGTGCTCATTCAAATTCTTTACTGCGGGGTTTGCCACTCTGATTTGCATCAGGTGCGCAACGACTGGGGCGGCAGCATGTATCCCATCGTGCCCGGCCATGAAATTATTGGCCGGGTGATCAGCGTCGGCCCGGAGGTTGTCAAATTCAAAGCGGGCGATCATGTGGGCGTTGGCTGCATGGTTGATTCCTGCCAATGCTGCTCCGCCTGCGAGCAAGGACTGGAGCAGTATTGCGCAGCCTATCCCACCTTCACCTACAATTCAATTGACCGGCGCGATCAGATGCCTACCTACGGCGGCTATTCGGAAAAAATTGTCGTCTCTGATAAATTTGTGGTCAAGGTGCCGGACGGCTTGGATTTGCAAGGGGCGGCTCCGCTGCTCTGCGCGGGCATCACGACCTGGTCGCCGCTGCGGCATTGGAAGGTGGGCAAGGGCAGCCGGATTGCGGTCATTGGTCTGGGCGGCCTTGGTCATATGGCCCTGAAGCTGGCCAAGGCATTAGGCGCAGAGGTGACGCTCTTCACCCGTTCACCCGGCAAGGAGGCGGACGCACGCCGTCTTGGCGCGGATGCGGTTGTTCTGTCCACAGACGCAGCGCAGATGGCCGCAGTCACCAGACAGTTCGAGCTGATTATTGACACAGTGCCGTATGCGCACGATCTTAATCCGTATCTGCCCGCACTTGCGGTGAATGGCACGCTGGTGCTGGTGGGCTATCTCGGCGGACTGGAACCTTTCCTGCACAGCGTGCCGCTGATCATGGGGCGCAAAGCTGTGGCCGGTTCGGTCATCGGCGGCATTGCCGAGACGCAGGAACTGCTGGATTTCTGCGGTGCGCATGGCATCACCTCGGATATTGAGCTGATCAAGATACAGGATATCAACGAAGCCTATGAACGGATGCTGAAGAGCGATGTGAAATACCGTTTCGTGATTGACATGGCATCGTTGCATATAGCTTGAACAGCAGTGCTTGACCGAATTCTCCATTTTCAACTTGCTGGCAGGACGCTAATCGTTCTGCCGGCAACACAATGCCCTCATGAAAATAAACAAACTAATTATTTTAGCATCTTTTCTGATAGTGCTTCTTCACGGCTGCGGCCCTGAGACGGACATTCCAGCCAATGCGGACTACGGCAAAGGAGATGATGTCAAACTGATTAAATTTTACGCCGACTGGTGCGGCCCTTGCCAAGCCATGAAGCCTGAATACGAGAAGGTGAAGAAGCTCTATCCGCATGTTGAATTTTACGAGGTGGATTGGGACAAGAACCGCAGAAAGGCGGCTGAGTTTGGCATCAACGGTGTTCCCCATGTCATCAAACTGACGAATAAAAATAAAGTCAAGAGTCATTCTGGCTATATGAGCAGAAATGACTTGGTGCGCTTCATAGAAAATGATTAGCGGGGGCTTTGCCCTTACTTTTACCTTTTTGAACTAATTTAGGAGCTGCCAATGAACACCAAAGAACGGCTGGCCATTCCCCGCCAGCACCCCAAGGAGCTTGCGCCAGCGGAGCGGATCAAGGGATTTGCGGAAGTGACCGCAGGCTACGATGAGGCAACCGCTTTGCTGGAGGCCAACCGCTGTCTGCAATGCAAGAAGCCCGCCTGCGTGCAGGGCTGCCCGATCCGCAACGACATCCCCGGCTTCATCGGCCTGCTGCGGGAGAAAAAATTTGAAGAGGCCTACTGGAAGGTGCGTGAGACCAGCACCATGCCTTCGGTCTGCTCCCGCGTCTGCCCGCACGAGTTTCAGTGCGAGGGCAGCTGCGTGCGCGGCAAAAGCGGCGAGCCGGTGGCCATCGGAATGCTGGAGCGCTACCTGACCGACTGGATGGTGGCCAACCGCAAATCAATGAACCAAGCCTGCGGCCTGCCCAACGGACGCAAGGCGGCCATTGTCGGCTCCGGCCCGGCAGGCATCACCGCCGCGTATCTGCTTGCGCATCAGGGCTACAAATGCACGATCTACGAGGCCTTGCCGGTCTTTGGTGGGATGCTCTCAGTCGGCATTCCGCACTACCGCCTGCCCCGCGACATCATCGGCGCGGAGCTGGCCTCGCTGAAAAGCTGCGGCGTGGAGATCAAGCTCGGCGTGACCATCGGCAAGGATAAAACGCTGAACGAGCTGCGTGAGGAAGGCTGCGGCGCGGTCTTCATCGCCACCGGCGCACATTCCGGCAAACGGCTCGGTATTGAGGGCGAGCAGGGCACCAAGGGCGTGCTGCACGGCGTGGACTATCTGCGCCGGGTGCTCACCGGCGAGGAAATGAACATCGGCAGAAAAGTTGTGGTCGTCGGCGGCGGCAACGTGGCCATTGACGTGGCCCGCACCGCTCTGCGCACCGGCTCGGATCAGGTTTTCATCCTTTACCGCCGCACGCGCGAGGAAATGCCCGCCTCCAAAGAGGAAATCCGGCATCTGGAGGAGGAGGGCGTGCGGATTGAATTTCTGGCCGCGCCGGTCAAAATTCACGCCGATGCCAGCGGCAAGCTGACCGGCTTGGAGTGCGTCCGCATGGGCTTGGGCGAGCCGGACGCTTCAGGCCGCCGCCGTCCTGTGGAGCAGGCAGGCTCGAATTTCATCATCGAGGCGGACGCGGTCATTCCTGCCATCAGCCAGACTGTTCAGCACGAGGCCGACGCAGGTGCGGATTTGCAGCTCGAATCTTGGGGCACTTACAAGGTCAATCCCCGCACCCTGCAAACCACCGTGCCGTGGATCTTCGCGGGCGGCGACGACGTGCTCGGCCCGCAGACCGCCGCCAAGGCCGTCTATCAGGGCAAGGTGGCGGCGGAGTCCATGCAGCGGTACATGGAGGGCCTTGACCTTGAGGAGGGCCGCCAGCTCTCCTGCTACATGGTGACGTGGTAGATTTTTCCTATTCCCCCGGTTCTGCCGGGGGATGACAGCAACTCTTGCCGTTGCGGAGAAAAATGAAGTGAACCGAACAGTCCTGGCCTTTATGAGCTAGGGCCTGTTAACACTATTTGATTGCAATCACGATCAGGGCGAAAACGACAAACCCGATGAACATGACATCCAGTTTATCAAACCGGGTGATAATACGGCGGAATCCCTTCAGCCTCC